>JBNKDZ010000158.1:0-5697 GCA_050288525.1 Cyclobacteriaceae bacterium | reverse complement strand
AAGTAGCGAAAGCTTTGGTTTCGCTTAACCACAGATCTTTAACATCTTCAACAGATTCTTTTGTCCATATTTTGAAAGGATCATTGGAAGCATAGGTTGCTCTTTTTAAATTGCCTTCAGCATCATAGGGACTTGCCAAAGGAGACGCTCCAAGTGCAGAACCTACGCCCACCTGCGTACCGGTTGTAACTCCGTAACTGTTATTTGATGATAATCCAAAACGGAAATATTTTCCAATTTCCTGATCAAGAGCTGCACGAAATGTCAGACGATCATATCCCTGGGTTGGTATTACTGCTTCATCATTCAGATAACCAAAACCAAAAATATAATTTCCATCATCTGTGCCTTTTGAAATGCTTAAATCGTGGCTGTTTATTCTACCTGTGCGATAGAGAAGATCCTGCCAATCCGTATTGGCATTTTCTAATTCATCCGTTGAAGGATCATATACAGCTCCACCTGCCCGAATAGCTTCTTCTCGTAAAGCTGCTAATTGAGGTCCGTCCATCATCGGATACTTTGAAAAAACATTTTTAATTCCATAGTAGGCATTATATGAAATCTGAGCTTTTTTTCCTTTTTCTCCTCTGTTGGTAGAGATCAAAATGACACCATTCGCACCCCTTGAACCGTAGATAGCAGTTGCCGAAGCATCTTTTAAGATATCGACGCTTTTAATACTGTTAGGGTCAATATCATTCATGGAACCTCCGAAAGGTATACCATCCAGAACGATCAACGGATTATTTTCAGCTGTTATTGACCGTGTACCACGGATACGAATCTGCATTTCTGAGCCCGGTTTCGAGTTTGTCTGAGTCATTTCGACACCAGGTATACGACCTTGGAGCGATTGTGTGATGTTTGTAGAAGCTACTTCACGAACTTCGTCACCACCCATTGAAGCCACAGATCCGGTTACAGCTTCTCTTCGTTGTTCACCATAACCGATTACGACGATTTCCTGAAGAGCAAAAATATCAGGAACCAGCATAACATTAATGACAGTTCTGTTTCCAACTACGATCTCTTCAGGTTGATATCCTACCGAACTAAACACAAGTACATCATCAGGAGAAGACACATTGATTGTGAAGTCTCCATTTACATCTGTAATAGTACCAGTCGCAGAACCTTTAATAACAATATTTACACCAGGAAGTCCTTCTCCTTCATCTTCACCTGTAACTTTCCCGGTTATGGTAATATCCTGCAAAACCTCCACAACTTCCGGTTCGTTTCCTACCGATCTATGTACATTAATATTGTTGTTAACCTGTCGGAATTTAAGATCAGTCTGACGTGAGATGTCCATTAATATCTCTGCGACAGATCCCTTTTTACCAGAAAGATTCACCCGAACATTCCGGTCAATATCTACATTATCGAAAGAAAACCGAAAATTTGTCCTTTTTTCGATCAATTGGAAAGCATCCAGTATACTTGCATTATGCAGGTTAATTTCTAACTGAACCTTCCTGACACTGACAATCTCCTGGGCCATTCCATCCTTTGCAAACAGCATGGAAAGGAAAAGACACTGCAGGGCCATTCCGTAAATAGCAAATTTTGTTCCCACATTAAGTAGTCTTAGTAATTTAATTTTCATAATTTAACGATTTCAGTTTTAATAATTATTACTATTAAAATTATCTATTATATTATTTAGCATAATAACATAATAGTTTTGTTACTAATCAGCTCAATCCCACAATTGGGCTGATTTTTTTTCGGAAGAATTTACATCATAGGCATTTTTTTTATTTTTTGAATATTATACTAACATTATCATCATTTATCTCATAAGTAAAATCCTTTGAATAGCTCATACTTTCTAAAATATTCCTTAAATATTCATTTTTAAAGGTTGCGCTGTATTTCCAGGATTTACCGTTATAATTTTTTACATTGAATTTTACGCCATACCACCTGCTTAACTTCTCCAATACTTCAGAAAAAGTGGCTTCTTCGAAATATATCAATCCGTCTTTCCATAAAAAAGACTCTTCCGGAACTACATTTATCAGTTTCATCAAGTCGGTATTTTTAGGGAGATGGATGCCCTGGCCGGGTTCCAGTATTACCTGATCATCATTAATTTTAACCAAAACTTTGCCCGTATTTAACGCGACTTCTTCATCATACTCTGAATAAGCCCGTACATCAAAAGTGGTTCCAAGGGCGGTCACAACAATTCGTTCTGTTTTTACAGAAAACGGTTTGGCAGAATCTTTTTCAACTTCAAAATAGGCCTCTCCTTTTAAAAATACGGTTCGATTGTTATCTTCAAAGCGTTCGGGGTACCTAAGTGTTGATTCTGCATTCAACCATACGATACTTCCATCGGGCAAATATATTCTGGCTTTTTGCCCCTTAGGAACTTCCCGCTCCAACATTTTTACAACGTTTTCAGGCTCTACATTATCAGTCTCCTGATATATAAAAAAACGTGCCAGAAAAGCCGCTGTGATAACGAATAAAAATATCGCGGCAATCCGTAAGAAAAATGCCCTTTTTAAATTATACGATTTATTTACGGTTTCAGGATTGATATAAAATCTATCCTCAATATTTAATTTATCAGATAATTTATTGAAAGCAGAATCTGTCAGGTTACTTTTGTAGTCTAATCCCCTATCAGTCCATACAGTTTTAAAAAAATCATACCATTCAGAATATTCCTTATTACCTAAAAGTAGTTTCTTCAATTCCTGCTTCTCAGCTGAGCTAGATTCACCTGCTAATTCCTTTGCTATTAACTCATTTAATCGATCTTCATGCATTTGGGTACAGAAAAGTTTAGATGTTTATATGTATAACCCAAAAAATTCAGGATACCCTTACCCGAATCGAAAAAAAAATTTATTCTATAAAAATGAGGCTATTATTTTGGAAATATTTCGCTTCAGATAGTTTTCTGCATCTGTGGATTTAAGGTACGGTATAATATCTTTTTTGATACGAGACAACGCTTTTCCCATTTGTACCTCAACAGTCTTAACAGATATTTCCAATAATTCTGCGACTTCGCTATATTTAAGTCCTGTTTCCCGAACAAGTTGAAATATCATCTTACACCTGGGGGGCAGGCTTTCGATCGATTTCATTACTTTAATCTGCAATTCATTGCAAAGTATTTTACCCTCCGGGTCTTCCATTTCCCGTATTAAAAACGCCTCATTCGTATTAAGATCCTGAAGATGTATACGTTTATTATCTCTGAGATAATTCAGACATTTGTATTTGACACTGCTGTACAAATAAGCTTCAAGGCGACTTATTCCGGCTAACTTTTTCCTGTTATTCCAAATACCTTCAAATACTAAAATCGTGATTTCATCTGATGCACTTTCCGACTCAAGAAAAAAATTCGCAAAATGCAGTAATCTGGGGTGATAATATTCAAAAAATTTCCTGAACGCCCATTGGTCATCATTTTCTGATATTCGTACTATTAAACCATTTAATTCGTCCGGGGATAGATGCATTATCAATTATCACTTTATGCAATATACTGAACTACTTTAAAAAATAAAAAAAAGACATATTTTTCAAAAAAGCCACATTAAACGCATTATTTTGACGATATTTTATTATAAATACTTCAATTTCATGTTTAAAAAAAGAATATATGTATAATAAATAATAAAATCACACTTAATTATATCTCACCCATAAAACACAAAATATTGTCTTTCTTTTCAATAATCTCATATTCACCATAAAATCCACTTCTTTTTAATGCCATCATTGACATTTTATATCAGATTTTCTTCTTTTCGACAGTTATTTAAATAACACTAAACAAATGGTCTTTTTTGTATCTGTATATTTTCCGTTTGTACTATTGAATTTTCATAGTTTTCACTACTTGATAAACACTTTTGAGGTGTGCACATTATAACCATTGTAAACTTTCAAAATATATACCCCTCTTTGCAAGTTGAGCCTTATAATATCTTCATTTACCGGTAATTCGTATTTTTTATTTAAAAGGATTTTACCTCCAAGATCGCAGATCGTAATATTTTTAAACTGATCTCCGGATGAAATCGTAATAACATCCTCTGCCGGAACAGGATATACCCGTACATTACTCAATATTTGATCGTTGATCCCGGTAATTTTCAGAATATTGATCGTGATACTGGCATTGACAATGTTTACACCATCCGATACTTCTACAGAAAGATTATAAACGGGATTGGTGTCATAATCAATAGCTGATGGTGTGTTTACATAGATTTTTCCGGTACTGACATCAATACGAAATACACCCGCACTATTACCATCCGTTATTGAAAAAGAAAGTACAGATCCTTCGGGGTCTGAAGCGAGTACGGTTCCTGCCACAACACTTCCGGAAAGATTATCCTGCAGGTCAAAGGACTGGTTATTGACGACAGGAGCTTCATTCAATCCTGCCGGTAACACAATCTTTTCAGTTCCGAAGGCACTTGCAACTCCTCCTTCTTTGGATAGAAGAGAACCCGGAAAATAGGAAACTGTCGCATAGTCGGTGTGTAATACCTCTTTACTCAAAGAAAGCACAAGCACACTGTCAGCATCATTTTTTACTGAAATCGTATTAATTGAGATGCCATTGGATGCAAATAACCTGAAATCATATTTATCAACTGAAGCCGGAGCAATCGCCTCATCAAATACCAGCTCCAACTCATTAAGATGTGATAGTTGTGCAACAACCAGTTCAGGGCTTTTCGGTTCTGCGTCGTTCGCATAGAGTTTGAATGTGGTATTTTTATTCGCTTTAGTGCACGGAACAGAAAACTGCTTATCGGATCCCTCAAAAGAAACCTCTACGACATAATCACCATAATACGCGTCAAAGTCAACAGAGCTGCCGGTTGCAGTGGTTTCAAAATTCGTGGCCCACCGTTTTTTTGTCAGGTACAGCAGCGTGTCGGCGGCCAGTTTTGGTCGGTGTTCTGCATCAAAATAACCTGTGTTTTCTCTCCAGGCAAAACCGTCAAACAGTCCCCAACTGATCATCCCGTCTATTGAAGGATGTGAAAATGCGATGGTGGCCACCTTGATAAAATCTTCTGCCTGTTCAGCTTCTGTGAGATTCCCTCCGTAGTCATATTCTGTTAATCGGATCGGCAGGCCTATTGTGGCTAATTTATTTATTTGAGTAACGAAATTTGTAATATCCGGCCGGCAACAATCCCAAAAGTGTGCCTGCATTCCAATACCGGATACAGGGCCTCCTTCAGCAATAATATTTTCAATCAGTGTTTTGTATTCGTCGGCATCTCCCCATATGTATTCAACGTTATAATCATTTATAAACAACCGTGCATCCGGATCGGCTTCATATGCCCACTGAAAACATTTCCAGTTCAGGGAATCGCCGACCACAGACTGAAGATAATTTGCATGTACCGGCTCGTTTATCACATCATATTCTTTAACAATACCTTTATAACGTCCTATATCCCGCTTTACACGTTCTTCACAAGCCGCCAGTTTATCCTCTGTTGTAGGCAGATCTTTCACCCATCTGGGGGTCGGATGATCATCCTCATAGGATGTGCCTCCCCAAAGCAATGTATGTCCACGCATTTCCCAACCAACTTTCTGTGCCCAATGTAGTGCATTTTCAAAATTGGTATAGTTTGGTGTTGTATTGTATGGTTGAACGCCGCTCCATTTAAAGGAATTGCCGGTGAC
>JBNKDZ010000157.1:0-3086 GCA_050288525.1 Cyclobacteriaceae bacterium | reverse complement strand
CGATGATAAAAACGAAAAAAATAATCTCCTGAGCAGCTCCGAATCCTCTGGGTAACACGGTAAAAACCGTCCATACCGGAAGCAATGTTTTCTCTTTCACCTGCTGATAGCTGTCCGGAACAACTTCTTCCCGTCCATGTTCATTAACAAATGTTTCGAAGCTTCCCTGGGGAAGGATATAGGTAAGGATCAATGCCAATACCATCATTCCAAACAATAATACCAGGGTATGAGGGACTTTTAATTTCATAATCTGTTTTTTTTAGAAAAGGTCCGAAAGGACATCATTAAGTTTTGAGAAACATTTTATTTCGATCGAATACTTTTTCAGATCAATCCCTTTCATGCCATAGGAAGAGATGTAGATCTGCTGAAATCCAAGCTTCTGAGCTTCCATAATCCGGTTTTCAAGCCTGTTCACCGTTCGTATCTCTCCCCCCAACCCGATCTCTGCAGCAAAAACGGCTTTATACGATATCGGTATATCTTCATGGGATGAAATAATTGACACCGCAACAGCCAGATCTATAGCCGGATCATCTACTTTCAACCCACCGGTAATATTAAGAAATACATCCTGTATCCCCAACCGGTATCCGCCCCTCTTTTCCAGTACGGCCAGTAACATGTTGAGACGCTTGTTTTCATAGCCTGTCGAACTGCGCTGAGGTGTTCCGTATGCAGCAGGACTCACAAGTGACTGGATCTCGATCAGCAGCGGCCTGTTCCCTTCCACAGAAGCTCCGACTGCCACTCCGTTTATCCCTTCTTCTTTCTGCGAGATCAGGATTTCCGAAGGATTGGAGACCTGCCGTAGTCCGGTGTCCTGCATTTCATAAATCCCCAGTTCGGATGTCGAACCAAACCTGTTTTTAGTGGTCCTCAATACCCGGTATGTAAGGTGCTGATCACCTTCAAACTGGATTACCGTATCGACCATATGTTCGAGTATTTTAGGCCCCGCGATAGCTCCGTCTTTAGTAATGTGCCCAATTAAGAACACCGGCGTTTGGGTTTGTTTGGCAAATTTTATCAGTTCCGCAGTACACTGACGCACCTGCGATACGCTGCCGGATGCGGATTCAACCTTATCCGAATACATAGTCTGGATAGAATCGATAACCAATACCTGTGGCTGAAGCTTTTTCACCTGGTCAAAGATCATATTGAGGGATGTCTCCGTCAGAATGTACATTGCTTCTGAAAAAACGTTCATCCGTTGTGCCCGCATCCCGATCTGCTGCTGGCTCTCTTCACCTGAGACATACAATATTTTTGTTCTCGGAAGTGTCATGGCAATCTGCAACATCAGGGTAGACTTCCCGATCCCCGGTTCTCCTCCTATCAGCACCAGCGATCCTGCTACCAATCCTCCTCCAAGCACCCTGTCAAGCTCGGCATCATTGGTTTTTATGCGGTGCTCAGCTCCTGATTCAATATCCTTCAACAATACCGGTTCCGACTTGCTCATTTTTCCAGTGGAGGATTCTCCCCAGTTCTGATCTGCAGAAGTTTTTTCCAGTACCTCCTCAACAAACGTATTCCACTCTCCGCAGGACGGACACTTGCCGAGCCATTTGGGAGACTCCGCTCCGCAATTCTGACAAAAAAACGCTGTTTTCTTTTTAGCCATTTAATTTACCTGTCAAAATAATTCTTTATGCATAAAAGGCACCAACGCCAAAACTACTGCATGTTTATAATACTCCACTCTGTCAATCAATCCTTTTGTCAACTGCCCTACGATACCGTTTTGTTGTTTTGAATTTTTCCGGTTAAAGACGATATCATCTGCTTCTCCCAGTTCGATACCCTGTTGCACAAGGCGGGTGACTTTTTCGGGCAGCATAAACGTAGCGGTACGGGCTTTTCCGGTTTTCTCATGGGTCATGACCACGATCCAGGCAAACGCCTCCATTTGATCAACGTCAACAAGTATACCTCCCTCCACACCAACCCAGAACATACCGTCATGGTTATTTTTCATCACGGCTGCTGCTCTGTTCTCAGCCCCCTGAAGTGTCTCCTTGTATCCCCGGGGCTGGTCGGGCACCCCCGATTCTGTTTGCTGACCAATAAATTCAAACATTTCACTTCCAAAAACCATGTCAAATGCCTGTCTGACGCACTCAATCTTTACAGGATTTGAAGAACCGATATATACTTTTTCTTTCACAATATTTACAGCAACTGTCATTGACATGACAGAAATTCATGTTGATCATTTCTAATTTCGGCATAAAAATACAAGAAATTATGACAATGAATACGTTAACCATCTATACAATCCTGATCTTCTTTTCAATTACCGGCTTGAATAAGGATGACAATACCCCAAAGGGTCTTAAAACCGGCGATATAGCGCCTCAGTTTCAGGGCACAGATCAATTTGGGAATATATTTGACCTGAGAGAACGACTCAGGGAAGGCCCTGTCGTCATGATCTTTTACCGAGGACATTGGTGCAAGTATTGTAACCGTCACCTCGAAACACTGCATGACTCCATTGATATGATCACCAATACTGGAGCAACCGTAATAACTGTTACCCCTGAAACGATGGAATTTGTTGAAGAAACTACCGAAAAATACGATCGCTCATTCCGGATTATATCCGACACAAATATGGACATAATGAATAAATACGAGGTACGATTCAGCGTTGATGACAAAACCTTAAAAAATTATAAATTCCGGGGTATCGATCTGTCTGAAGCAAACGGAGAAAACGGTGCAAATCTTCCCATCCCCGCAACTTACATTATCGGAATGGATGAAAAGATCAAATATGTGTTTTTTGATCCCGACTACAAAAACCGACCTTCCATGAAAACTCTGCTTCAGTCCCTTAAAAGCATAAATGATTAGCGCTTGAAGTGACATTCTTTCAGAAAAACCAGAATTATTAAATTATTTACAAAATATTAAGGGAATTGGTTACGTTTTCAAAAAAGAAGAAATTATTTGGCAAAGAATAATGTTTTCAAATATCAGATTGGTATTTTTGTGTAATATTTTTTAAACAAAAACATTTCATACTTAATGAAAAAAATATTGTTTATCCTTCTGGCCTTAGCTTTCGTGAT
>JBNKDZ010000156.1:0-11767 GCA_050288525.1 Cyclobacteriaceae bacterium | reverse complement strand
TCGGGAGGGTAGCAGGTTCGAAATCGGAGCTCAGCGGAGATTCGCGAGGGCATGTGTGCGTGGTATGCGGGTACGAGCAATCCTGCCACCCCGACATAAAAGAGCCAACTTGATCATAGAGATTGAGTTGGCTTTTTTTGTACAGAGAATTGTGTAGCGCAGTCCGGTTAGCGCATCCCGATAACTATCGGGAGAGTAGCAGGTTCGAAATAGGAGCTCAGCGGAGATTCGCGAGGGCATGTGTGCGTGGTATGCGGGTACGAGCAATCCTGCCACTATAAAGAGTTATAGTGTGAGTGAATAGCAAGAGGAATAGGTGGATCCCCTTCAAACCGACTTCGGAGAAGTTAGATATTTGTAGAAGACAATTGAAATAACAACCGACCCCGGCAGGGTCATATATGAGAGCAAAGGTGCATTAAATCATAAATTTCTATGGATATTTTGTCATTGGCACATGTAAAATTGAGTTGGCTTTTTTTGTTATTTAGAATGATCCGAACTTTATGAAATAAATATGTACTGAGATCTGCCTATATCATTTTTATAGATTATTCACATTCCAACCTCTTCATTTGTATTTTTTGAATATAGATTAGATATTTAAGTGAATAACAATAGGTTTTTATTCTGCATATAATTATGAAAAAAAATATCCTTATCTTATTATTCATGAGTATCTTTATATCAGCCAGTAAATCTCAGGCGAAAGAGTATTCTATATTATCACCAGATGGAAATCTGAAAGTGCAGATCAGGTTCGATAAAAAAACATCTTTCTCAGTATATTATGTGAATAACGTTCTGGTAGAAAACACCGAAATAGGATTAGTTCTTGAGGACGGAACAATTATCGGTGAAAGACCATCAGTAACAAAGAAAAATGAAATGGTGGTAGATGAATATATAACGTCAATTGTGCCCACCAAGTCATCCAGGATACATGATTATTACCGGCAGGTGTCTTTTTCTTTGAAAGGAAAATCGATACTTACGTTCAGGGTTTATAATGAAGGTATTGCCTATAGATTTGAGCTGAATAGGAAAGAACTCGTTAATATCAAAAATGAGATACTCAATATACCCTTAAACGAAAATGTACTTTCATTTTTTCCGGAAGAAGAAAGTATGATGTCGCATTATGAACGGTATTACATCGAGGAAAATGTAGGTGAAATCGGGAAGGACAGGTTCTGCTCGTTGCCTGTATTGTTCAAAACACCTGACGAGATAAATCTCCTGATCACTGAAGCAGATCTGTACGATTACCCGGGTATGTTCCTGAAAAAAAATGCTACGGGTTTTAATGCAGTATTCCCCAACGTTGTGACATCTGTGAAACCTAACGATGCCGACAGTCCCGACAGGAATGAGATCATTGAAGAAGAATCGGATTTTATCGCCCGTACCACCGGCAACAGAACGTTCCCCTGGAGGGTGATGATGATCTCGGATACGGATGCCGGACTGGTGACCAATGACATGGTATTCCTGCTATCCAGACCGCTTCAACTTGAAAACCCAAAATGGATCAGACCGGGCAAGGTAGCGTGGGACTGGTGGAATGCCAACAATATCTACGGAGTGGATTTCGAATCGGGAATTAATAACGATACTTATAGGTTCTATATTGATTTTGCAGCAGAATTCAACCTCGATTATATCATACTTGATGAAGGATGGTCCATGACTTCTACGAATATTCGTGAGAATAATCCGAATATTAATGTAGAAGAATTAGTTCGGTACGGAGACCGGAAGAATGTAGGGATTATACTTTGGACACTTTGGAAACCTTTGGACAGAGATATGGAAGAAGTTCTTGACCTGTATAAAAAATGGGGTGTGAAAGGAATAAAAGTGGATTTTATGCAGCGTTCTGATCAATATATGGTGAATTTTTATGAACGAGTTGCCCGGGAAGCTGCAAAAAGAGCCTTGCTGGTTGATTTTCATGGAGCGTTTAAGCCATCCGGATTAAGGCGTGCTTATCCAAATGTCGTAAGTTATGAAGGTGTAAAAGGCATGGAGCAACTAAAATGGAGCGATACCAATACCCCCGAACATAACCTGACGTTGCCCTTTATCAGAATGGCTGTCGGTCCGATGGATTATACTCCGGGAGCTATGCAAAATGCACATCCCGAACATTTTATGGATAGGTTTACCAGTCCGATGAGCATCGGAACACGGTGCCACCAGGTAGCTATGTATGTGGTCTATGAAAGCCCTCTTCAGATGCTGGCGGATAGTCCTTCCAACTATCTGAAGGAACGAACGACCACTGAATTTATATCCGAAATCCCTACAACATGGGACGAAACGATCGTTTTAGAAGCTAAAATCGGGGATTATATCCTGCTTGCGCGAAGAAAAGGAGAAAATTGGTATGTTGCCGCCTTAAACGATGAAAATCCAAGAACACTTGATCTGGATCTTTCATTTCTGCCGGAAGGAAATTATGCCGCCGAAATTATGCGTGATGGTGTTAACGCAAATAAAATAGCTATTGATTATAAACATCTTACCGAAACGGTCCGGAATAAGTATACCAGGAAAATAAGTCTTGCAAGAGGTGGGGGATGGGTCGCCATTCTGCGTCCTGTAAAATGATTATTAATTTTTTTTACAAAAATATTTAACTATGTATATGAAAAATACGACTACCTTTTTTTTAATCGCATTATTTTGTTTTTTAAATAAAAGCTTTGAATTAAAAGCTCAAAATCCTGAAAAACAAAAAGTTAAAATAAATTATTTCCACTATCCATCTCATTGGCTTTCTCCGGGAAATTCCAGCGCAAAATTTGTTCCCAACAGGAATCTTTCAGGAATCATCAGTGACAGTACGTTCTCTCTAAACCTAAAAGGATTCAACCAGGAGGATAACCAATACAGACTAATCCTGATGGTTGACGATTTTAAACTAAATTTCACGGACGTGATGGCATTTGGAGAAACTGAATTTAAAGTCTTTGTTACGCCATCAGCAGATGCAAAGCTGATAATAATTAAAAATGATGAATCACTGGTAAAAGTATTGAAGATAGAGCCCGAAGAACGTCAGCTAATGAAAGAAATAAAAAGTTCTGATAAGGCACAAGTGTTAAAAAGCATCGAAAGTATAAAAAAAGATCCGAAAGAGATGCAAAAAAGTTACCTTACAACCGTGATACATACGTGTCAACACATGCTTAACCACAGGTATTCATCCTATTGGGAAGAAGAAACATTCCGCATTTTTTCAATTAAACCTAAAAAGTTTGATTATACAGCATTCAACGAGTCCGTTGACAAATTCCTGAGTGTTGTTGAAAACATTAAGGATGATAAGGAGGGAACTATTGCTGTAGTAAATGAATGTATTAAGCAATGGGAAAAGGATGCTGCTGAATATGAGGATGATAATAAAGCCCGTATTTCACCAAAAAACATTGATGAAATCTACCTGAATCTTGCGCAGGCTTATATGATTACAGAAGACAATGAAAATGCACGAAATTACTGGAATTTAAGCCTTGAAACAAAAGGTAATACCAATGTGGAATTCTATCTGGAGCAATGGTTGCCTAAACAAATTGAAAGTCGTGATTCCATAAAAGTTAATTTCGGAAAAGAAGAGAGGGATATGTTCCCTGTAGTACCTCTGAATAAAATAAATGCTATGAATAAAAGCATTTTCCTCGACCTCATATTATCCATGTCTTTCTGTGAAAAACACGGCAATCTGACCGTACTAAAAGACTATTTTCCAAATAGCACCAAATATTTACGATCATACAATTCAAATAATACATATTTTGACGATACAACGGAAGATATTAAGCAAACATATGATAGCAAAGGAAGGCTAACACAGGTTATCTATACATTAACCGAATCAATGAATACGGACGGATCATGGGAATATAATATGGTTTATGAAGATGACCTCTTAACCGAAGTATATCTTTTTGACAGGAAATTGTACGAATTAGGTTATGAATCGGGGAAAGTTACAACAGTGAAGTATCTTCGGAAAAACGGTGATTATATGGTTTACAAAATCTCTTATCCGGAGTATAACAAAGCTATTATCCGGACAGTCTTTAATATCGGTGGAAAAGTTCAGGAGTCTAAAATGGAAAGTGAAGTAGAGTTTAATTCGCAGGGATTGCTTAAATCATATGATTTTGTGGATATGTATACTATGAAAAACATTTCATACACTCAATATTATACCGTGAATTCATTTGAATTCTATAATAACAATTCTGATAAATGGATAACTGTAGATTATGATCAAAAATATGACTGGATGGGGCATGTAACTGAACGTACAATCGAAGAAAACATCGATAAAAATACCATTACCTATAAATTTTACTGATAACAAACAATAAATAAATGGAACGAAGACAATTTTTCAAAAAAACAGCTGCTGTATCAGCATGTGCTTTGGCTGGAGCTATGGTGCCATCTGAAGCTTCAGCGGAAGCATCCGGAAAATATAAAATTACGGTAATCAGAAAATCGCTTAATGAAGAATTCAGCATTCAGGACAGAGGAGAAAAGGGGAATGTGTGTGATGCGTTTGAGGAAGGACAGGAATTCGTTCTTGATCATCCATGGTCGCCGCCTGAAGGATTTTGTCCCTGGGCATGGGCAGATATCCGTCCAATAATAATGTCTGTTCATGCAGGTAAATTCAGCAAGTTTACCACTTGTTGTACCGATGGATACAGACCAGTTTATTTCAGAGTAGAAAAAGTATAGCAGAATATTATAGACTGACAGTTAGGTTGGCTTGAGGTGTTGATTTTATAACGTCAAGTATATTTTTGTGTCAAAAAGAACAAAAAAGGTATATTTTTTTACACTAAGAATAAACTTTTGTGTGTTTTTTGTATTTTTGTAGTTCTAATTAGTATGTGTTGTTGAGTTCAAATTGTGGTAATTGAGCGCTGATCGGAGTCATTCCGGTATATCATCCTTCAGAACATTTTATTCGAAACCAAAACAAAACTATGGACCGATTATATACGAATGCCCAATTGGGTATTGGGAAGGTATTATTATGTCTGTTAATATCTTTCTCCTCACTTATTTGTAAAGCCCAGATTCAGGGGATTTCCGCTTCAAAACTTATTTCCATGAGTTCGGATGCAATAGATAAAAATACCTTTGAGTTTGAACCAGCATTCGGATACCTGAAATACCGGAAATACTGGGATGAAAAGGGCAAGTTACATGATGTCCCGGGGGATTCCGTTTATTATGAGTCAGAATTGGCCTTTCGTTTTACATATTCCGTTGCTGAAGGGTTGGAAATCGGAGCAACAATACCGGCGAATGTCTCTAGGATGTATTTCGGAACGAAGTATTGCAGAGAATTTTCAGATAAATTTAATGCGGGTTTAATGGCCGGAGTGAATCTCCCTGTTGGGACCGGAGGGTATCATACGACTATCAGGCCTTACGAACAAGCACAACGGTTAGGTGTAGGATTGATATTTTCATATCAGCCAAACTACAAATTGAGCTTTGATGCAAATATTGAACTTCAGGAAATTACCGGAAAAACAATTGAAGGGTATAAGGAATCTTTTATGTATAAAATGGATGCCGGATTGTTTGTAAATGAATGGCTACAGCCTGTTATGGCATTTAGCGCCAGTCATAATCATTTTGATGGATATGAAACAAACAGGTTCACCTTCTATACAGGTTGCACCATCGAACCTGCAGATAATTTTCTGATGGTGCTTACGCTACCATTTGATATTTCAGGGAGAAATGCCAACAAGCTTTCAGGGTTTGTGTTTGCATTAACGGTCAGTCTGCAATAACAAGATTAGTAATTGTTTACGCTTCAATAAAATCTCTTATTTACCTGATACATAAGTTATTATGGGGAATACAATTAATTATCTCCCTTAAACACAATATAAACGATTTCGGGTATTATGAGCCGAAGTGTGCAATCAAATTATTTCTGTTAGTTGCATGGAAATTACCAGAGTAAACAAAAAAAATCCCGGCCAAGGAATGGCCGGGAAAAAAAAGAGTTGTTAAACAGTGTGCCACTGTGTAAAAATGCTAGTTGTTTACAATATCCATACTAATTTCATTGGTATTTCCTACAGGTGGCGTAATAAATCCTTTCAGGATAATGGTGTGGTATTGGTCTTTTTTGATCTCCGCATTGGTTACAGTTAACAAAACATCATTATTATCTGCATGTGATACAAATTCAAAATCATATGTCCCGGCGTCTAACTCCACAAATGCGACGCCATCTTTAAAAGCAACATTTGAGAACCAGGAATTCTCATCGGCTAATAAATCGACAGGAGAGCTGTCAGGGCACAAATTAATTAAACGAACCATTGCTTTATTGGCCTCTGGTGCTTCAGCTGTATCAGTAACTAATACTGTCTCCGCCAATTCTGCGTAATTAACGACAAACAAAGAATAAAAGTGATTTTCTTCAAGCTTGTAAGTAGATTCCAAAATGATATTCTCCTTGTCTTCACCATCAGTAAATGTAAAGTCTCTGGTTCCGGAATAAAAGTTAATATATATCGTATAATCTTCATATTCCAATGGTCTGTTTGTTACAGCAATTCCATCTTCCATGCGAATATCCAGAGAACCTCCGTTTGGAACTGCATGGTAAATGCTAACCAACGAAGTGGGTTTTGGGGGATCATTCGAATCTTTCAAACACCCGGTTGTAAGGAAAATAATTGACAACATGCCAAACGAAAAAAGTAAACCGCTTTTTCGCAGGATCTTTCTCATAGTACTTTTCATATTCTTTATATTTGGTTTCGAACTTTTTTAAAGCAAATTAAACGGAAATTATTAAAACAACCACATCCTTTTAATTCCTTCACCTTAAATGACACATAATTATGCGATTTGGTTGGAATATCAGGGCTATAGCCGTTTCATAATCCTTAAATGCAGGGAATTGTTTGTGCTGATAATTGGAATATCCCGTCGCACCAGGTTTCTCTCAAGAGTCTAATTTGCATAAAAAAATACCATGAAAAAATATTATTTCACTGTAATTGTAATTGGGTTTTCATTTATAAGTATAGCTCAGACTACAAAAGAGCTGACGGACCTTAAAGGTGATTATCTTGGTCAAACCCCTCCGGAAGATGTACCTGTACTGTTTGCTCCGGAAATAGTTTCCGGTAAAGACATGGAACATAGTGCCGCTATTTTTTCTCCGGATGGCAATGAGGTGTTTTGGACATCAAGAAATAAGGAGGGGGGAAGTCTTACTATGTATTTTATGGAACGTGTAAAAGATCGATGGGCAGAGCCTGCTATTTTCAACCCTGATTCTGACTATTCTAATCTTTTTGACCCATTTATCACCTTTGATGGAAAAAAACTTTTTTTTGCCGGTGATAGAAAGGATAATTCGGGTATATGGTGCGTTGAAAAAATGAACGGAATATGGAAAGATCCGGTTAAACCGGATGTTGTAATTGATACTACTAAAGAACGTTGTCAGGCTTCTTTGACAAAAGAAGGACATATGTATTATATAGAGTATAGTACGGTTGATAATGTCTGGACAAACAACATTGTAAAAGCTAAATCAATAAATGGGACCTTACTTCCTCCGGTAAAATTACCTGAGTCCATCAATAAAACGGATTGCATGAACTGGACTCCTTTTATTGCTCCTGATGAAAGCTATTTGATTTTTGCCTCAACCAGAGACAGACAATACAGCGATCTGTTCATAAGTTTCTATGATAAAACGAAGGATGTCTGGTCAGAACCATTAAGTCTTGGAGAAAAAATAAATACCAATTCACAGGAAACATTTCCCGCAGTAAGCCCGGATGGGAAGTACTTGTTTTTTACCCGATGGACAAATAATGAAAATGATATGGATGTGTATTGGGTTAGTACCTCGATTATTGAAAAGTTGAAAAATGGCAGGGAGTGATTTTTTGTCGTCATTTATAAAAATATAAATAAAAAGAAGTACAGAATCAAGTTTTTTTTCAAAATATCACCTAACGGGGGTAACAATTTTAGAAGTTTGGATATATATAAGAAACAATTTTTATAACAGCATATACCATGAAACATCTAATCTTGTTACTCCCAATAACGATCATCTGGATATTATTTTTTATTGTAAAAAACAGAAAAATAAAACCTGATAAGAAGGTTTATTTTGTCTTGATATTTGCTGCTACCTCAGCTTATAACCTGTTTTATTTTGTTTAATAGCTAATATTAAGCTAATTAAAAGTTTAATTAACTGTCTGTTGTAACATTATATAATTAAGTTATTTCAAGAAAACAAATCATATTTCATTTGTATTTAATGATTATAACTTGTTGTATAAAAATCATTAACGTATTTACAGGTTTCGCTTATTAATGGATATATTTTTTATATTTGTAGTTCAATGATGCTTTTTTTTGAATTCATATAACATGGAAATCAGGCGGCGCTTTATTGATATTAAGAAGAAGCTCAGCACCTTAATTCTCCGGGACACAGAATTTCTTACTTTTGGATCAAATGAACCAATGGGCGGACATCTCTATTTGTTAAATCCTGAAATACCGGAAAATGATATGCTGGTGTTTGAATCTGCCAATAACGTAAAACTACCTGAAGACTATCGGATTTTTTTAACCAGCCTTTCAAATGGTGGAGCAGGTCCGTCATTTGGTTTGTATGACCTTGAAACAGGGATAAATAAAGCCGAAGAACTGGCTTTTATTCATGCCGATTCTGTTCCTATGTCCTTTTCTCTTGATTTTCCTGTTAAAAGAAGTGAAGTGGACAACTATATTAAATACTATCTGGATTGTGTTGATGAAGGAGAAGATGACCTGGTAGAACGAAATAAAATACTTGAACCACTGACCGGGGTGATCTTTCTTGGAGAACATGGCCACGGGGCACATTATTTTCTGGTTGTTAAAGGAGAGCTAGCCGGAACAGTGTGGTACATGGGAGAAGGATATATTGAACCTTTGTTTACCGGCTACCACCTTTGGTCTTTTTTTGATTGGTATGAAGCATGGCTAGATACAAGTCTGAAAGCGCTTGAAATAGATGAAGAAAAAATTGTATGGGATGAAAAAAGTAAGATCATTTATTTCAGACATGCAGGAATAACAAAGATTCCTGAAGAGATACTTGCCTGCATGGATATCCGTAAGCTGGATCTGGCGCGAAATAAATTTGAAGTCTTCCCAAAAGAATTAGAGACCTTTGAACATCTCAGAACGCTGGACTTGTCGGAAAATCCTTTTGAAGAAATCGGTCCGCATATTGAAAAGTTGTATACACTGAAAAGGTTAATCCTGAAATACAGCAATCTCCACGATCTTCCGAAAGAGATGTCTGCCTTAAAATATCTGGAGGAATTAAATTTAAACTATAGCAATAACCTGGAAATACTCCCTAATGTACTTGGTGAAATCCAGGATCTCAGAAAACTTTCCCTTTCCGGTTGCAGGAACCTTAAATCGTTAGACGGTATTGGTAGACTTAAAAAACTGGAAGAACTTAATCTCCGGGGAAGCAATGTGAATGATCTGCCGGATTCAATCGGCGAACTTTCTGAATTGAAAACCCTGTATATCGATGAAACTACAATAACCAGGTTGCCTGAAAGTTTTGAAAAACTTAATAACCTCAGATCACTGGGGTTACAAATCGATACCCTGGATCTTGCAGAAGCGTTTACAATTTTGTTAAAATTGAAGAAGCTGGAAAATCTATACATATGCAACTATACTGATATGCCTCCGGAATGTGCAGATCTAAAATCCCTCAAATACCTTGAGATATGTGAACGTATGGATGAGAGAGATGGGGGAGAAGACGGATTTTCTTTGTCAGAAAATATATGCAATATATCCAGCCTGGAAGAACTGATTCTTTTAAACAACCGAAAAATCAATCACCTCCCGGAATGCATTGCCAAACTAAAAAAACTGAGAGTTCTGGATATCCGGACGACCAGGATCAATCATTTGCCTGATAGTCTGGCGTATTTGAAGAACCTGGAAAAAATTTATGTAACCATAAACAGACATGGTAGTTTTGGCATACCCCAGTATGAAGCAGACAAACTTAAAAGCTGGTTTCCTTTTGCAGAGATAAAAATGCATTAAATCTTTTCTTCAAAATGAATATCTGATTCCTGTAAGTTTTTCAGATATTTCCCATAGCCGTATAGCTTTATCGGTGTCCATTGAATTAGCATTTGAATCAACAATTACCGGAGGTCCTTTGTATTCCCTGAATCCACCAGGGCCATAATACGATCCTCCATGCACCTCCGGATCTAATGCAGCCCTGACGGTTGGTAATGCTCCTTTTTTTGGACTTTGAAAGATGAAAGGATAGAATATGAACGCCAGAATTTTAATGAACAGTGGTAAGTGCTTCATAAGGTTTGTTGGAGAGACCCCCGGATGTGCTGCCAATGAGATCGATTGATACTTATGTTTTTCAAGTTTACGCTGAAGTTCATAGGCAAACATCAGACAGGCAAGTTTGCTTTGTCCATACCCTCGTCGGGCATTGTAGTGTTTTTCAAATTGCAGATCATCAAAGTAAATATCACCGAATGTGTGGGCCAGACTGCTCAAACTCACAATCCTTGAGTCTTTTGTCGCTTCAAGTGTTTTTAGTAACAATCCTGTCAAGAGAAAATGACTTAGATAATTCACGCCAAATTGACTCTCAAAACCATCTTCTGTCTTTTCATATGGAGGCATCATGATCCCGGCATTGTTTATAAGAAGATCCAGCTTATGATATGAATTCAGAAATTCTTTGGCAAATTCCCTGACAGATGACAGACGGGTGAGATCAACAGTCATAAGAACAAGCCGGGCATCCGGGTATTCTTTTAGAATTGTGTTGCGCGCTTTTTCGGCTTTTTTGGCATTCCGACATGCCATCACAACTTCAATATCCTTTTTGGCAAGCAAACGGGTTGTTTCATATCCAAGTCCGGAATTTGCCCCTGTTACGATCGCAATACGACCTTTTTGGGAGGGTATATTTTCAATGTTAAATTTCATTAAGGTTTGTGTTTTTTGGATATCCTGAAAATAACATTAACCACCTCTATAAGCAATGAATCAGTATCTATATTTTACTTTTATGTACACAATTTGTTATATTCAAATTTCAAACAGAATCTAAAAGGATTTATTGATATGGTATTAAGTACCAGGGCGCCACTTTATATAAAAAGGACAAAAGGGGAGGATGTTGTGGTAATATCAAAATCTGATTATGACAGCATGCAGGAAACGTTGTATTTACTTAACAATTCAAAAAATGCAGAACGCCTTGCTAAAGGGATCAAAGAATACAATCAAGGTAAAGATGTAAAAAGGGATCTTATTGAATAATGGAATTGATTTTTTTAAGTCCGGCATGGGAAGATTATTTGTACTGGCAACAACCAATAAAAAGACGCTCAAAAGAATAAATGAGTTAATAAAACAATGTAAGCGAACACCATTTGAAGGTTTAGGTAAACCTGAACCGCTAAAAGGAAGTTTGTCTTGATGGTGGTCCCGAAGAATTGATCATGAACACCGACTTGTATATCTTGTTGAAGATAACCAGCTTTTTATACTTCAGTGCAGGAAACATTATTGATTCAAGTAAATAAATAATAATATGGAAAAACTATTTTTTGTTCTAATCGCCTTTTTTATAACATGTTGCTCAAATTCGAAAATAAAAGAATGGAAAACATATGAATAT
>JBNKDZ010000155.1:0-4570 GCA_050288525.1 Cyclobacteriaceae bacterium | reverse complement strand
CTGACCAGATATATAATGAATACAGTTCTGGTAGTCAGGATGTTACAGCTCTTAGAGATTTTATTAAGGATCTTTACGACAGAAATAGTGGGGATAATGCATTGAAAAATGTCTTATTGTTTGGCAAGGGGTCGTATGATTATAAAGATCGTACAGCTTACAACACAAATTATGTTCCGATATACCAATCAAGAAATTCATTGCATCCGATCCAGAGCTATGCCTCAGATGATTATCTGGGATTCCTTGATAATAGCGAAGGTGAATGGCCGGAAACTTATGACGGGGATCATTTAATGGATGTTGGTGTGGGAAGATTGCCAGTAAAGACCATTGAAGAAGCAAATAAAATTGTCGACAAAATCATCAATTACGATACCAATCCCGAAACGCTTGGAAACTGGCGCAATGAAATGGTGTTTATTGCTGATGACGGAGATGCCAATATCCACATTAACGATGCGGAAAGGCTTGCAAAGAGTATTGATACAGCCTATGCCGACATTAATGTTAACAAATTATATATTGATGCCTATAAGCAGATACCTACAAAAAACGGCGAATCGTCACCTGACGCAATCCTTGAGTTTAATAATAAAATTGAAAAAGGAGTGCTTATTGTTAATTATACCGGCCATGGTTCTACAACCCGTTGGATGGATGAGACAATTTTAAATATTTCTGCCATCAATCAAATGGAAAATTATAACAGACTGCCCTTATTTGTTACTGCCACATGTGATTTCGGACGTCATGATGAACCCGGTATATTTTCAGGGGCTGAAAATCTTATCCTTAGCGAAAAAGGAGGAGCGATAGGTCTTGTAACCACCTCCAGGGCTGTATTTTCCAGTACGAATTTTATTCTTAACAAGGCATTTTATAAAAATGTTTTTGCCCTGACCGATGGAAAACATCATGACATGGGGACCATATTCATGCATACAAAAAATGAAAGTCTGAACGGAACCTCCAACAGAAACTTCTCTTTACTTGCCGATCCTTCCATGACGCTGGCGTTTCCGGAACAAAAAATAAAACTATTTGCTGAAGAAGGATACTATCAACAGGGAGACACCCTCAATGCACAAAGTTTAATAAAGTTAAAAGGAGCCGTTTTAAATCCGGATGCATCTGTGAATACTTCGTTTTCAGGATCATTGCAGGTAACTGTATACGATAAACCTTCGTCATCACGTACCTTTGGTGATCAAAGTCCGCCGATAAATTTCTCCGTCAGAAACTGTTTATTGTTTAAAGGAGAAGTATCTGTGACAAAGGGTGAATTTGATTTAGAATTTGTCGTTCCCAAAAATATTGATTATAGGATTGAAGCCGGGAAGATCAGCATGTACGCGTTGGACTCTGCTTTTACGATCGATGCGGGAGGTGCTGATATTGAGTTTGTCGTAGGGGGAAGCAATACGGATCCGGGAGATGATATTACGCCACCAGAAATTGTTCTGTACATTAATGATACCTCATTTGTTAATGGGGGTATTACCGGACCGGATATCGATGTGATTGCACATTTATTTGATGAGAACGGCATCAGCATTTCAAATGCAGGCATCGGGCAGGACCTTACTGTAATACTGGATGATGCAGATCGTTATAGTGTAAATGAATACTATTCTTCAGAAAAAGATAGCTATAAAAAGGGTTGGTTGAAGTATCCTTTAAAAGATCTTTCCAATGGCAGGCATAGCATTGAGGTTAATGTGTGGGATACATACAATAATTTCAATACAGCAACCATAGAGTTTTTGGTTGTTGAAGATGAACATCTTGCTATAGAGGATCTGTTAAATTATCCGAATCCTTTCAGGGATGAGACCTGTTTCAGTTTTGAACATAACAGGGCAGGAGATGATCTGGAGATATTTGTGGATATTTATTCGGTTCGGGGAGAATTGGTGAAACAATTGCATACGATAGAAGAAAACAGCGTGACACGGGTAACCGGATTAAGCTGGGATGGCCGTGGAGGATCGGGAAATAAGTTGGGAAGTGGTATCTATATTTTTAAGGTTACCATTAAGTCCTTAATTGATGGAAGTAAAATACAGGCAAATCAAAAGCTGGTAATTATAAATTAGTTATATTTAAATAAAAATTGGTTCGAATGAAACGAAATACCTTAATATTTGGCATTATATTGTTGATTTCAATGACAAAAGTGATGGGGCAGGTACCATCAACAGGAATTGCAGGGCAGGATACAACAAGAAGAGTAATTACAACTGCTGTACCGTTCCTTACTATTTCTCCTGATGCTCGTTCAGGAGCTCTTGGTGATGCCGGTGTTGCATTATCTCCGGATGCTAATTCCTCCTATTGGAACATTGCAAAGCTTGCTTTTATAAAAAATGATGTTGGTTTCTCGCTGTCCTATACACCATGGCTATCCAAAATCATTAATGATATGAGTCTTTCTTATCTTTCAGGATATTATAAGATTAATCGTGAACAGACCGTTGGACTAACACTTAATTATTTCAACCTGGGAGATATTCAGTTTACCGATTGGCAGGGAGTTGAACAGCAAAACTTTCGTCCGCGTGAGTTTAGTCTGGCAGGTAGTTATTCCCGGATGCTCACAGAAAATATGAGTGTAGGAGTAACCCTGAAATATATTTATTCGAATCTCTCAGGTAATTTTACCTCAGGAACAGGAAGTGAAGATTCACAACCAGGAGTAAGTATAGCAGGAGACCTTGGTTGGTACTGGAATAAGGATATCAGCCTCTTCAGGAAAAACGGGAATCTGGCACTTGGTGCAACCATTACCAATATAGGCTCAAAGATCACTTATACTTCAGAAGAAGAAAAGGAATTTATCCCGACAAACCTGCGTTTTGGTACAGCCATAAAAACAGAGTTTGATCCCTATAACTCATTGACCTTCTTACTGGATTTTAACAAGTTACTCGTACCTTCTCCTCCGATTTATGAACTTAATGAAGATGGCACGATTGCTACAGATCCTGTAACCGAGAAACCTATCATTGCCAAAGGAAAAGACCCGAACAGGTCTTATATCAGTGGTTTGTTTGGTTCATTCACAGATGCCCCGGATGGCTTTTCTGAAGAAATTTCTGAGGTAATGATCTCTACAGGTCTCGAATACTGGTATAAAGAACTGTTTGCAGCCCGTGTCGGATACTTCAATGAAAGTAAAAATAAAGGGAACAGGAAGTATTTTACCATGGGAATAGGTATGCGATATAATGTATTCGGAATTGATTTCGCGTATCTTGTACCACAGGAAAATGAACATCCTCTTGCTGAAACACTGCGATTCAGCATACATTTCAATTTTGAAGATGCAAAATCTGAATCTTCTATTACCGATCAGGAGTAGAGTATGCCCGATCGTTCTGTAGCTCCGGATTTTGTCACACCCGTTTCATGCACAATTCCACCTCTGGAGGTGGAAACACTTGATAATGGAATCAAATTACATATGCTCAACAGCAGTGTGATTCCGGTATTAAAAATTGAATTTATCTTTAAGTCCGGCATCTGGCATGAAAAACAGGCCGGACAATCTTTTTTTACCGGAAAGATGCTGCCTGAAGGCACAAAAAGACACACTTCCGAACAAATTTACGAATATCTCGATCAGTACGGAGCCTTTATCGATATGGTTCCGGGATTTGATTTTATGGAATTCTCACTTTATATAGGAAGAAGAAATCTTCCATATGTATTACCGCTTATACATGAAATTCTGAATGAGCCCCAATTTCCGGAAGAAGAACTGGAGCGATTAAAAAACATCCAGATACAACAGCTGAATGTCAATAAAAAGAAAAACAGTTTTATTGCTTCCAGAATGTTCCGGAATGCTATTTTTGGTGATTCATATCCATATGGAACAATTATGGATGTTGATGATATTGAAAAGGTGGACACATCTTTGTTGAGGGATTTTTTCCAGTCGTCTGTTCAAGACATCTTTGAAGTATTTGTTACAGGAGATATCACGCAGGAAGTAAAGAAGCAATTATTCAATACATTTGGATCAACCTGTTATCGGGAACCAACTAAACCGGAATATCCATTGGTGACCGGAGCGTTCTTTAACAAGCATATCTCCCGTGAGGAAAGTGTTCAGACCTCCATAAAAATGGGCAGGCAGATATTCAGGAAGAATCACCCCGATTATGTCAAATTATTGGTGTTGAATGAAGTATTCGGAGGCTATTTCGGTTCCAGGTTAATGCAAAATATACGTGAAGATAAAGGGTACACATATGGGATCTTCTCAAGCATCATATCACATCGAAATGCTGCCTATTTTATCATTAGTACGGATGTAAGGAAGGAATATAAAGACGAGACAATCCTTGAGATAAAGAAGGAAATAAAGCGACTTAAAGAAGAAAAAATAGGGTCAGAGGAGCTGATCTATGTTAAAAACTACCTTAAAGGATCCATCGTTAATGCCATAACAAACAACTTTTCTCAGATGGACAGGTATAAGGCCCTGATGCTTTACGATTTGCCTTCGGGATTTTATGATGATATATTCAATCAAATTGACCGGACAGATGGTGCTATGTTG
>JBNKDZ010000154.1:0-19968 GCA_050288525.1 Cyclobacteriaceae bacterium | reverse complement strand
AACCGGTTTTCATAGTTTGCTTTTAATGTACCCGAATATCGTTTTTCGGTTAAGAACGTATTCAATAATTCAATTTAATTATTGGGACTGTCAATAATTTTGCAATGTTGTTCGTATTATGTACACATGACTTTTATTTGTATTTTTTAAATAAAAAAATGTCCTTTAGGATGAGTGTGTTTTTCTTTAACGTATAAATTTATTTCAACTTCAAACTTTCTTCAGAAAATCTTTATTATTTTATCCTTACAATGAAAGTATTAGTTATTGAAGATCATACCGATCTTGCGGATAATATCAGGGACTACCTGGTTAAAGAAGGTAATGTTTGTGAAGTAAGTCATACCTTCAGAGATGCTCAGGATAAGCTGGCGTCATTTGAATACGATTGCCTGGTGCTGGATATCATGCTTCCGGACGGAAGTGGCCTTGATCTGTTGAAATTTGTAAAAGAACAAAAACTGAAGTGTGGTATACTGATTATCTCTGCCAAAAATTCACTTGATGATAAAATCTTCGGATTGGATCTTGGTGCTGATGACTATATTACCAAACCGTTTCATCTGCCGGAATTAAATGCACGCCTCAATGCAATTTTCAGAAGGAAAAACCTGGATGGTGATTATTTGGTCGTTTTTGAAGAGATTGAAGTAAATACGGCAACATTTACGGTTAAAATTAATGGCAATCTTCTCGAATTAACAAAAAAAGAGTTTGATCTCCTGCTATATTTCCTGACCAATAAACAACGGGTAATTACCCGCCAGTCGATTGCCGAACATCTATGGGGAGATTTTACAGATAATTACGATAACTTTGATTTTGTGTATCAGCATGTAAAAAATCTGAGGAAGAAGATTGGTCAGTTTACGTCAAAGGAATATTTTCATACCGTATACGGACTGGGTTATAAACTAACAGCTGCAAAAGAATGAAACTTATTAATAAACTGACCATATGGTATTTCATCATCACGACCATGACATTGAGCATCGGCGGATATATTGTATTCAGGTCGGTACTGAATGAGGTGGATGGAGAAGCCATCAGTAAATTACATTCCTGGGTGATGTTGGCAGCAAGACAACTGGAAAACGGAACCCCTGTTGATAGTCTGACAATTCATCCCAATGTGATCGTGGAAGAATTGGATATAAATGCACCACTTGTTAAATATTTTAAAACAGATTCCATCGGAGTATTTCCTCCACGAAGATATGGTCCCGACCGCCAGCTAACCATAAGTCAGTCATTTAAGATAAGAGATAAACATTATCTTATAACAAGTCAGTATTTTATTGCCGAACCTGATGAGATTGAACAGGGGGTAAGGAAGTCATTGTATGTTATTTTTCTGATACTGCTTGCAATATTTGTGCTGATTAGTCTTTTGATCTCAGGTAAAATACTTTCTCCATTTAATAAATCACTCGAAGCAATAAGAACCTTCAATCTAAAGAAACAAAAGCCTATACTATCATCTCATACCTCAACAAAAGAATTCAGGGTATTAAATGAGTTCCTGGGAAAAATGACAAAGAAGGCTGTTGATGATTACAGGACGTTAAAAGAATTTTCCGAAAATGCCTCTCATGAGATACAGACGCCGCTTGCTGTGATCAATGGGAAACTGGAATTTCTGATGGAGACAGATATAAACCAGGAACAGGCATCTCATATTCAGATCATTCAAAATGCTGTAAAACGACTCTCAACCATTAATAAATCGTTATTGGTGCTGACCAAACTGGATAATCAGGAGTATGTTCCGGAAAGAATTAATGTCTCAAAGGCACTTAACGATAATTTGAATGGTATCCGTGAACTTATTAGCATGAGATCACTTTCGTTAAATGAGGAAATAAAGGATGATGTACATGTATCCATTCATCCGTATCTGGCGGATCTGATGTTCAATAACCTTATTTCCAATGCAATAAAACATAATATCCCAAATGGTAAGATTCTGATTAAGCTCACAGATAAGTACTTTGAAATACAAAATACAGGAGAAAAACCGGATACTTTGCCTGAGGAATTATTTAAACGATTTAAAAAAGGAAGTCAGAGTTCCGATACTACCGGACTGGGCCTTTCGATTGTGAAACAGATATGTGATCTCAATGCCATGGATATCCGGTATTCGTTTTCCGAAAATATGCATTCGATAAAAATTCAATTTGTTCAGGCTTCTTAATTACCATACAATTATTTGTGTTTTTTGATCTTACAAAACCAACCTGCTCCGGATATTCATTTCGGAAAGAACAAATCCGACCCTGATAATCAGGTTCAAAACATACATTGATTCAGTTATTTGTGCTGTTGATTGAAAAAATAATTAGCTGATAAATTAATATTTGATATTTGTTTCGAAATGATGGCAAACTTCAAATTTCCATCAGATTTGTTTGATAGTTTTGTTAAAGAAACATAATAAACCCATGAGAATAATATATTTAATTTTACTGTTTTTAATTCCGATAACGTTGGTCGCAGGACCAAACGGAGAAAATAAGTTCCTTATATCCGGTACAGTCATTGATACTGATAAGAAACCGGTTTCATACGTGAATATTGCTGTTTACAATCAGACGGATTCAAAACTCGTGACCGGTACAGTCACAAATGATAACGGTATTTTTTCATTAAGTGTTGATCCCGGAAAATATGAAATTCGGATAACCTTTATTTCTTATAAAGATAAAATAATTGAAAATGTATCCATAACCGATAAAAGCTTGGATCTGGGCAGGATCTCTATTGAAGAAACCACCTCTGTTTTAAGTGAAGTGGTAGTTGAAGGCGAGAAAGCGGAGATGAAGCTTGAGCTTGATAAACGTGTATTTAATGTGGGTTCAGACCCTACGAACCTGACCAAAAATGCAGCCGATATCCTTGACAATATCCCTTCTGTATCGGTGGATGTTGAAGGGAATGTAAGCCTGAGGGGGAGTGAAAGTGTACGGATACTGGTTGATGGCAGGCCATCCGGTCTTGTCGGGATCAGCAGTACAGCAGCACTTCGGCAAATGCAGGGAGATATGATCGAACGTGTAGAAGTGGTGACGAATCCATCAGCAAAGTATGAAGCAGAAGGATCTGCGGGTATCATTAACATCGTTTTGAAAAAAGATAAGAAAAAGGGACTTAACGGATCCTTTACCACAAATGTAGGTGATCCAACACAATTAGGTTTATCCGGGAATATAAATTACCGTACTGGTAAGTTTAATGTTTTTGGGAACTATGGATTAGGATATCGTACAAGGCCGGGAGGGGGGTCTTCATATCAGACGTATTACCTGAGTGATACGACCTATACAACCTTTACGGATAACGAACGTGAAAGAAGCGGTTTGTCAAATTCATTCCGGATAGGCTCCGATTTTTACCTTTCGGATAAAGACATTATCACAGGATCAGGATTGATCCGTATATCAGATGAGGAGAATGACACCTGGATTAAATACCGGGATGTGTCGGAAGATGGAATACTCGTGCGTGAAACAGACAGGCATGACAATGAAGTTGAAGATGACAGAAATAATGAATACCGTTTAAGCTATAAACGCATTTTCCCGGGTAAAGACCATGAACTGATTATCGATATGCAATACCGGGAAGGGAATGAAACGGAAGAATCAAAAATTGAAGAGTCTTTTTCGATATCCGATGCACCTTATCTGTTCCAAAGATCTCTGAATAAGGAAGGCGATAAAAGTCTGGTTGCTCAGGCAGATTACACACATGCATTTTCAAATGATAAGAAACTGGAGTTGGGATACAGGGGGGCTTTTAGGGAAATTACCAGTGATCATGTTGTTGAAGAGCAAAATGATCAGGGGGAATGGGAATCGCTGCCGGATTTTACTAATAATTTTTTGTATGAAGAAAATGTTCAGGCACTATACATGACGTATCAGAACAAAATGAAGAACTGGGGATATCAGCTAGGCCTTCGTACTGAAAATACTAATGTGGAAACGTTCCAGGAAATGACCGGTGAATCCAATGACAGACAATATCTCGATTTCTTTCCAAGTGTGTTTCTGTCTTATGAGTTAAATAAAGAAAATACCCTTCAGGCAAGTTATACCCGCCGGATATCCAGACCACGTTTCTGGTACCTGAATCCGTTTTTCTCCTACAGCAATCCAAGGTTTATCCGGACAGGTAATCCGGATGTAAACCCTGAATATACAGACTCCTATGAAATGGGGTATCTTCTGAACCTTGAAAAAGTGTCGTTCTATGGAGGAGGATTCTATCGGTATACAACCGGCAGAATTCAGCGTGTTAGCTATATCGACAATATAGAAGGCGACACTACCGCAATTACATTTTCTAAACCCTTTAATGTGGGGAAAGAAAATGCATACGGAGTAGAGACCAATTTTACCTTTGATCCATGGCCATGGTACAGCATAAATGGTAATGCAAACTTTTATAAATCTGTAATTGAAGGGTCGTATAACGAAGAAGAAATAAGCCGGAATACTTATGGAATGAGGTTCCAGTTGTCGAATAAGGTGAAATTTGGAAAATTCGATCTGCAGCTTCGTGGTTGGTACCGGGCGCCTGAAAAAACTACTCAGGGACGAAGAAATGGTATGGTTAATGTAGATTTCGGAGGTAATTGGCAAGTATTGAAAGGTAAAGGAACCCTGACACTAAATGTGCGTGACCTGTTTAATACCATGTCCTTTAAAGGGGTGACGAAAGGCCTGGATTTCTATTCGGAAAGTGAATCGCACTGGCATTCAAGATCCGTATCATTGTCATTTACCTATTTATTAAACCGCAATAGCAAAGCACGAAACGGCCGGGATAACCGGGGTGGTGGACAAGGAGGGGACGACGCCGGTTTCGATGGAGAAGGCATGGATTTCTAGTAGATAAATATTAAAACATGGACCTAAAAATGAAACAAGAGCAGCTGTTGGCTGCTCTTGTTATTTATTCAAGGATTCTGATTTATGTTAAGGCAGAATCACCCCTCTGTAATTATTAACATTAACAGGTGGGATGGTACTGTGAAATGTTTCATTGATCTTTTTAATAACATCATTGGCAATCATGGCATTTCCTCTGGGAGTAAGATGAATACCGTCGACAGAAAATATGCCTCCGGTAAGATACGAACCTGTTACGGTAACGCCATCAACAAATACACCACTTTTTATGGATTCCAACGTTTCATCAGGATCAAAAATCACGATGTCATTGCTTGCAAATCCCCGGATTATATCGTTGTATTCTTTGGTGTAATCTACAATGTTTTTCAATTCGCCGGCATTCAGCACAACAGAATCAGGTTTCGGCAGAGCGGCTTTTTCAGGAGTTAGTTGCCCGGAGATCATGGCAGTGAGCAGGATCAACTCGCCTTCTTTAATATGCCGGATGCCCAACGGATTGTGGGGTGAATCGTCTTCGATAACAAACGGGTTGGGACCTTCATGAAAATCCGGATAAAATCCCGCAGCCTTTAACAATTCAATTTGAGCTGAAGTATTTTGCTCAATAGCTGTCGCCAGTTGTTCCTGCTGGGCAGGATCAAGCAAGTTGTTGTCATAGGCTTCCGTGAGCTGGGCGATTCCCGTTGCGATGCCGTTCTGAATATCTGTATCATTACTAACATATGTATCAATAGCGACATAGATCGGTTCAAGTTCAGGGTGTCCATCATGGTTTCCCTGAAGGTGAGCTCCAAGGTTAGCATTCAGACTATTGGTAAGGGCTTCTATTTCTGCTATGCCTTCCGGGGAGCTGATGTAGGCATCGGCAAGATCTTCGGCTTCCTGCTGTGTGTGTCCGTTCCCTAATTCTTCTGCTACCTTTTTTTGATACACACTCATTTCTGCAAAACCTTCCGTTACATTTTCAGAAATAACCTTCATGGTAACCGTTAATTCTATTACGGATGCTTTAACCTGAGATTCAATGCCAGGGTTGATCATGGCAGCATAACTCGAATTCGCCATGTCAGCCTGTGCCTGTGTCAGAGCCAGTCCGTTCCAGGGTACAGTGGAGAAAAAGGGTGTTAAGGTAATGTCCGGAATAGTAAGCAGAACACCTTTGGCATTGCTGGCTTCTAAAATATCAATCAGATCATTGTAGTTGCTTTCAAATACCAAGGGGTCTGTAAGACCATTAATTCCGGCTGGCCCTTGTCCACTGATGCCATAAACGCCACCTTCTTTTGCATATCCGAGTACATCATTGTTTCCCATCCAGCTGGTGAAAAATGTAGGAGTACTTTCTTCCACTTTGTCCAGATACGATTTTGCCGCGTCTGTAGCATTCAGCAAACGATAGAAATACGGATTTCCTTCTGTTGGAGAAGCACCGTAACCGGCAATATTGATGTCTTTTATACGTATTCCCGGTATTCCCAGATTGTTGTAATTATCCGGTAGCTTGTCGAGCCATGCGGGATCAGGCAGCCTTGTATCGGTTTTAATTTTGGGAGATGAACCGGTCAGATCAAGACTCTTGACATAAATATACCCGGATCCATTGCCCGGAATATCGGGTTGTGTGAATATTATTTCAGAAACTTCGTTCATCTGTATTGCAATAAGCTTCGGATAAGCATTCATTTGTCCTTCAGCATACAATCCTCCATCCGCATATCCTGCAGTTAAGGAGTTGCCTACAGCTACATATCTGGAAAAGTCAATGTCTCCCGATGTAGGGTTAGGCACATCAAACTCCGGTTTACATGACCAGATTAGAAGAAGGGTAAAAATGGTTATATATTTTATGTTCATCAGTTTCGTTGTTATCTGTTAAAATTTGTAGGAGAGCGAAAAACCGGGGATATAGGCATTCAGCTTATAGGTTCCGGGCATTACATCACGTGTTCCCTGATCAGGATTCAATGTTCCGGCATTCAGGACATCCTGAACGGATTGTTCCCGTGTTTCACTGTTAATAAAAAGAAAAGAAAGATCGAGCTGCAGATTTTCATTTATTGAATAACCGATGCCTGCCGTCAATCCGATCCTGTTGGCATCCGGAGTTTCAGCGGTCATGTATCCTGCCTGAACAGGCGTCTTGTCATAATAAAACCCTGCTCGTAGCTGCAGATTTTCTTTAAGCTTATATTCTCCTCCAATGTGCCAGATCCATGAATTCTCATATTTTCTGGGAGATCTTGAATCACTCAGACGAGGGGTGTTGGTGGCAAAATCAAAGATTAGTGAATCATAGGCACTCCAGCCAACAAAATTCATTTCAGTACCCAGCTCCAGTTTATCCGAGATATTCCAGCTTATGCCTATGCCAAGTACGGATGGCAAAGGCAAACTTGCATCGAATTTGTTTTCAGCCGGGATCAAAGGAGACAGACTGGACGGAACAGAAAATGTTGCGTCTCCTTCATTGAGTTCCATGTCGACTTTTGACCGGTAATTAATGCCCAGGCTGATATTTTCAGTCGGTTTATAAAATATTCCCAGGTTATATCCCAGCGCAAGTTTGGCTTTACCTTCTAATTCGACCGTTCCGTTACCATCTTCGCCATCAAGCAATAGGGTTTTGGACAGGGATACATTCCCAAACCCGAGTACCAATCCACCTCCGACAGACAGTTTGTCGCTAAGCTTGTAGCTGACCGTTGGCTGAGCCTGAATTGCTCTCAATGAGATCTCATTTAAAAGATCTTTTCCCATCCATTCTGACCCCCAGTTGACACCGGAACCAAACGGTGTAACTAAACCAAGGCCGAACCTGAAACGGCTGTTTTCGGGTCCCCATACAGCATAAATGTGAAAAGGAGTGCCCATGGGGTTGTCGGTATTTGCAGTATAATTGCTATACTCGGCAGTCGAATTGTAGAAAGCATTGTTGGAGAATATAGGATTAAAGCCTACCATAACACTGTTTCGTTTCAGGAACGACAAAGCTCCGGGATTGAAAAAGACAGATGAAGCGTCGCCACTCATAGCAACACTCAGATTGCCCATACCGGTAGTTCTGTTACCCTGAAGTAATACCTGGTATCCGGAGCCATTAGAAATCTGATACTGCGCAGTGAATACCAGTATTAAACAAAGTAGTTTTCTCATTTTATTCTGATTATACGTATTGTTTTTGAACCATTTTAAGGAGTAATCTTAAAATCATGTATCATTGAACTCCTTAAACTAAAAAATATTTTTAATTTTTTATCATAAATAGACCATTAATTGACTTAGTATACATTATCTGTATCTTATGATTTGTGTATGATACCAGGTAATCTGCAAACAGAAAACACTGGTTTTATTTTTATGAACACAAATTGACTGAAATTGTTTTTACCTTATATAACAGATCATATCCGAAAGAATGTTGTTGTCACTTATTAAAAAAGATATTGAAAAAGACAGAATGGTGGTATAAGGATCTCTCCGGTGAGATTGAAAAGAATATGCAGGTTATTTCAAAAGATTTTGATAAAGAATATACCGGATTTATAATCGAACAGCTTGTCCGGAATATAAATGAACGGTATTTCAGACCTGAATTTGTCGGATTTGATTCATTCCCTGAACGGAATAATCCTGAAAAACCCCTGATCTTTGCATCAAATCATTCGGGGATGGCATTTCCCTGGGATGCGATGATCCTGGTTTCCGAGATGTACAGGAAATTTAATTTTGGTCCCCAAAGCATGCGTCCTTTAGCTACACCTGTATTGTCAGAGTCCAGGATCATGAATCCGTTTTTATATGATAATTTATGGCGAAAAGTCGGATCCGTTAATGCCTCATTTCTGAATTTTGAAACCATGATGCATCAGAAAGACCATAATCTGCTGATATACCCGGAAGGTGTTAACGGAATAGGCAAGGGATTTAACCGCAAATACCAGTTACAAAGGTTCTCATCTTCATTTATTACCTTATCAATAAAATACCAGACCGATATCATTCCTGTGCTGACAGTTAACGGGGAATATATCAATCCTTTTGCCTATAACATCAAATGGCTTAATAACCTTGTAAAAGGAGTAGGCATACCCTTTTTACCTGTTTCTCCGCTTTCCATCTTCATGCCGTTACAACCCTGGATCTTTTATGCGGCTTTGCCGGCAAAGTTGACCTATGTGTTGGGAGAACGGATTAGCCCGTATAAAATGACAGATAAGTCAGTGGAAGATCTTGAGTATGAAGAGCTTCTTGATATTAAAGAAAGAGTTAAGCAATTAATGCAGCAACAACTCAACAAAGCAGTAGAGGGCCATGGGCAAGAACCGTATAAAATCAGGGAATTTCTTAAACTGAGTATGAAAAAACCAATCCGAACATTGTTTGCCCTGCCTTATTGCTGGGCGTTGTTGTATAATGCTAAAAATGTTCAATGGGAAGATAAAGCAGCTCCCTCCTCAACTTTTTTCAGGAAAATATGGTCAACACTTAACAGCATTTTCAGAAAACCTTATGTGCTCTTTTTTTATATTCCTGTTATTGGCTGGTTACCAATTTTATGGATGGGATTGTTCAGGAAAAGGAGCAAGGAGGATATTGCACAACGCATTGCGCACAGGGCACAGAGTATGGAGATGCAACAACACAAAGTTTAGGTATGAAAATTCTGACTTCGGAGAAGTCAAATATTTGTAGAAATTATTCGAAATACCGACCTGACCCCCGGCAGGGGTCATAGGAACAATTAGCAGGATATTGCACAGGGCAAAGTTATGGGAGGTGCTGTCTCTCGCCAGATGCACAAACTCTAAACAGTCCCGGGATTACTGATAGTAAGGTTGTTGTAATCCTGATTACTAAATCACAATAAAACATGACAATATGCGTTTTATTAAAATATAGAAATATATCTGTTTTTATTTAGGTTCTGTTTAAAACGTTTATTTAGGTTAATATGAAGTCTTTATTAAGAATTTCATCCATGTTATTATGTTTGATAATATGGATTCCGAATGGTTATTCACAAACTGTTCAAATACAGGTGGATGCAGCACAAAACAAGAGGCCTGTATCTCCATACATTTATGGTGCAAATAATTTTATTTCTCCTGGTATGTCTAACGCTGAATTGCAACGGTTGCGCGATGCAGGATTCAGAATGTTTAGGGAAAACGGGGGCAATAATGCCACCAAGTATAATTGGAGGCGAAAATTATCCAGTCACCCGGATTGGTATAATAATGTATATGACCATGACTGGGATGGTGAGGCGAAATTAATTCATGATAATCTTCCGGGAGTTCAGGGAATGTTTGCCTTTCAGTTGATAGGGAAAGCAGCAAAGACAAAATCCAATAACTTCAATGACTGGGCATATAATGGTTCAAAGTACTGGCCTGGTGTCGCACAGAACCTTGCCGGTGGAGGAGTGGTGGATAGTGACTGGAATGCCACAAAAGCTGCCGTTGAAGGGGATATAAATTTGTACCTGGAAAACTGGACAGCCGATTCTACAGTCGGGATACTTGATCATTGGTTCAAGACACTTAATCTGAATAAGAAAAGGTTCGAATACTGGAATATGGATAATGAACCTGAGATTTGGTATGGCACCCATGATGATGTATATCCTGTACAACCTCCGGCAGAAGAATTTATGCAAAAGTATTTTGCCGTTGCCAGGAAAGCCCGCGCAAAATTTCCGGATATAAAACTGGTAGGTTTTGTGCCTTGCTCGGAATGGTACTGGTATGCTTATAACCAGGGGGGACAAAACAAGATTTCATATAATGGAAAATCATATACCTGGATAGAATATTTTATCAAAAGAATCGCTGATGAACAAAATACTACAGGTGAAAGGCTGGTGGATGTAATTGATCTGCATACATATTTAAGTGCTGATAACGATGCTAACTTTATGCAATTACATCGGGTGTTTTATGATGAAAATTATGTCTACCCAAAAGCCAATGGTGTGAAATTGCTTGGGGCAAATGGATGGGATAACAGCATCAACAAGGAGTATATCTTTAAAAGGATTAATGACTGGCTGGATCAATATATGGGTGCCGGTCATGGGGTGACCATTGGATCTACTGAATCAGGTGGATCATCAGGTGGTTGGGATTCAAAATTTACCCAGATGCCACAAGCTCTTAATTATGCTTCAATTCTTGGCGTATTTATGAACGAAGGAGTGGAAGTCTATACTCCATGGATGTGGAACCCCTCATATACTGAAGTATTGCATTTGTACAGCAGATACAATAAAAATATTAGTGTAAAATCTACTTCCAGTGATGATAATTTTGTTTCTGCCTATTCTACCGTAAATACCAACAACGATTCGGTGACTGTAGTGATCGTTAACAGATATTCAACTGCGAAGGCTGTTGATGTCTCACTATCCAACATAAATATTCCGAATGGCACGTATAATGTGTTGACTTTGAATAATTTACCTACAGATAATGACGTTGAAACATTTGTCTCGCATACAAATAATGCCCTGAAGTCATCAACGGTATCCGTCAATAACAAAGTATTCAACATAAATGTACCGGCACGTTCCATTACTTCAGTTATTCTGGGTGGGATATCGGGCCCGACTTTGAGTGTATCTCCTACAACAAAAAGTTTTACTGCCGCAGGAAGTAATACCACCATAAATGTATCTTCCAATGTGAACTGGTCTGCCAGCAGTAACCAGTCGTGGTTGACAGTTAGTCCTCAAAATGGCTCAAACAACGGACAGGTTACATTAACTGCAACTGCAAACACAGGAGCTGCCCGGTCTGCTGAGGTAACAATTTCAGGCACCGGGGTTTCTTCTGTTAAGGTTACAGTAAATCAGGCTGCACCACCAGTGCTGAATGTGTCAGCAACCACGTTGAACATAGGAGCAGCAAATGGTAGTACAGGTACGTTTAATATCACATCAAATATATCCTGGACCGTATCGAGCTCGGCTACCTGGTTGTCAGCTTCTCCTGCATCCGGATCAAATAATAGTGGTGTTACATTAACTGCAACAGCAAATCCTTCAACGACTACGACGCGTACAGCGACAATTACTGTGTCAGGAACAGGTGCTACATCAAAACAAATTACAGTTACCCAGGCGAAAGCTGCCGCTACGCTTACAGTTTCACCGACATCAAGGAATGTCACAGCGGCTGCAGGAAGCACATCATTTAGTGTGACATCAAACATTGCCTGGACGGCATCAGAAAACCTGAACTGGCTTTCTGTAAGTTCGTCAACCACTTCCGGTAACGGTACAGTACAGGTGACCTATGAGGCAAATAGTTCAACTGCCAATACAAGAAGCGGATCAATAACCATACAGGGTGGGGGTATAACCAGAAATGTAACGGTTACTCAGGCGAAAGCGGCCCCTGTACTTAACGTATCTACGAATACAGTGAATGTCGCTGCTCCTGCTAATAGCAGTAATAAGATTAATGTCACATCAAATATTAGCTGGTCAGTATCGGAAAGTATCGCATGGTTAAGTGTCAGTCCGTCTGTTACTTCAGGAAATGGAGAAATAACGTTTACGGCTACTGCCGAAAATACTGCTGCAACAAACAGATCCGGAACAGTTACCGTTTCAGGAGGAGGTATTTCAAGGCAAATTACAGTTGTTCAATTGGGTACAGGCCCTTCGATGTTGGTATCGAAGAATGCATTGTCAATTGATGCCGCTGAAAATAGTAAGGATTCTTTCATTATTACGTCCAATACAGACTGGGCTGTTTCTGTAAACAAAAGCTGGTTGTCCTTAAGTGCGACCAGTGGCTCAGATAATGGTACAATAGTGGTTACGGCAGAAGAAAATTCATCTGTTACAGATCCACGTACAGCTACCATTACAGTATCAGGGAATAGTGGAAATATAACAAAAACCATCACCGTGACACAAGCTGCAACCGCTGCCATTCTCTCAGTTGCAACAAATGCGCTCACTATTGGTGCTACGACCGGCAGTACGACTGATTTTAAAGTCACCTCTAATATTTCCTGGACGGCCTCATCGGATAATACATGGCTTGTGGCAAGTCCGGTTAATTTCACGGGAGACGGAACCGTTACACTTACTGTAGCAGAGACAAATCCAAATGTGACGACCCGATCAGCTGTGGTGACGATAAGCGGGGGAGGTATGCAGCGAAAAATAACAGTCGTTCAGGAAGCTTCCGAACCATCATTAAGTGTTTCTGTTTCGGAAATAACGCTGAACTGGCTAAGCAGTACAAGAAATGTGACGGTCACCTCAACCGTTAACTGGACGGTGTCCAGTTCGGAATCATGGCTGACGGTTAGCAGTTCATCCGGTTCGGGGAATGCTGTCATTCAGGTTATTGCAGAAGCAAACTCTGTTGCATCGGACCGTACAGCGACACTTACGTTTACAGGATCAGGACTTGAACCTGTCATCATTGATGTAACTCAATTGGCATATTCCGATATAACAGCTATTGATCCGGAGCCTGAATCATTGAAAGCTGAGAAAATATGGCCCAATCCTGTGACGGATATGGTATATATTCGGATGCCATTTGAAGTCACCTCTTTTGATGCCGGATTGTATTCTCTGAGCGGTAAGCTGATCAAAACGATCAAATCCGCATCTTCGGACCTGGATATGGATATGAGCGAATACAATTCAGGGATATACATCCTGAAGATTGTATCTGCAGGCAAAACATTTGAACACAAACTGATTAAGAGATAGATTTTTCACTATAAAAATTCAAACAGGATATAATGATTCTTATATTATTGTATCCTGTTTTTTTATATTACGATTGTTTTTCTGCAACATTAAACCATTCAAGAGCTTCTTCAACAGAAGATACTACCTTCATCGGAATGTCGTGTTGTTTTGTTACTTCCGATATTAAATTGATGTAATATTTCTCAAAAACATTGCCTGTAAATATCACGGCTCCCATTTTTAGTCCATTTTTCTTGGCTTCAGGGATGGCAAAAGAAGTGAACCATTGCCGGTGTTTGGGAGATACGATGCCTTGTTCACGGATGTCTGATAGAAAGAAGTGAATGGGGGAGGTTTTTTGAACGGTCAATAATTTCTGAAATGCCATTTTGTACTCTTCAAGGTCACAACCTGCACGCCAGACTACTTTTCCGATTCGTAATGATTTGTTTACCGTAACTTTTGCGAAAGGTTTGTTTAGCAGTACTTGTTCCATAAATTCTTTTGGTTTTAATTGGAGGTGTTATGTTTAAAATTATACGTTTTTTATTCAAATTGTAACCATTAAAATATATCAATATTACATAAATACCTTAATTTTGAGTATTTTGTGTTGTTTGTGATGAAAATTTATGCGTCATGGTGAGTTTTTTCATGCTGTTAACTTCCAGCATCGGATATCCGAAATCCACCACCACTTTTCCTTTTAGCGAATAAAATCCCTTTCCTCTGAAGGGGTATTTTTTTGCCGGTCCGGGAAAGTGGGTAGTATCGAAAAAATGACCTTTTTGATCTATAAACGTTCCGAAATGCATATGCAGGTGGTTTTTTGTCCGGGTGTTTTTTATAGTGACCAGGTAGCCTGTCATGATTACCTGTTTGCCTGTATTTGATAGCATAAGATCGGCTGTGATGTCATCGTCTTTTTCGGCTAACAAAAGAAAAGGGTCGCACAGCGGAAAGCCCAGCAGCTCCAATTCGTCAAAGGCATCTTCAAAAGGAGGGCTTTCGAGTAACGGAAGCTGGAAATCTTTTACCGGAGAATCAAACATGTACGATGTGTGGCGGACTTCTTTGGGTTGGTTGAAGTGCATTCGTGCCTTCCAGAGCAGGGCCCGCTTTGTCTCACCGGTAAATCTGAATGCTCCGATCCGGATAAGGATATTTATTTGTTCCAGGCCGATTGGAATGCGCCGTATGAAATTGGTCATGTCTGTGTACGGTCCGTTTACTATTCGCTCTTCCGGGATCTTTTCTCCGATACGGCTCTCAAGGCTTTTCAGGTGTATGAATCCGATGTGGATCCTGTCGCCGGCGATTGATGTGAAATACTGGCTGTTGTTCACGCATGGGGCTTCTATGTTGGCTCCACACATGCGTGCTTCATGAAAGTAAAACTCGGTGCGGTAGAATCCGCCAAAATTGTTGATTACCCCGACCATAAATTCCAGCGGGTAATAGGTCTTCAGAAACAGGCTCTGGTAGCTTTCAACCGCGTAACTTGCAGAATGGGCTTTTGAGAAAGAATATCCGGAAAAACTTTCAATTTGCCTCCATACTTCCTTCGTAACTTCTTCCGGATATCCCCGTTGCCTGCAGTTGTCAAAGAAACGCTGTTCAACTCGTTGAAATTCTTTTCTGGATCGGAATTTTCCGGACATGCCACGCCTCAGAATGTCGGCTTCTGCCAGGTCGAGGCCGGCAAAATGATGCGCCACTTTGATAACATCTTCCTGATATACCATCACCCCATAGGTCTCCTGCATAAGCTCGCCTATCCTGGGGTGTATATACACATATTCTCCGGGATGATGATGTCTGAATATGTATTCACGCATCATCCCCGAACTGGAGACGCCGGGACGTATTATGGAACTGGCTGCAACAAGCGTAAGGTAATCATTGCATTGCAGTTTGCCCAATAGCATACGCATGGCCGGCGATTCTATATAAAAACACCCCATACATTTTCCCTGCTTCAACAGTTGATTTACCACAGGATCATTCTTGAATGCGGATGTCTGGCTGATGTCAATCCGGATGCCTTTGTTGTGTTCGACAAGTTCAACAGTGTCCTTGATGTGTCCCAGCCCTCTCTGACTGAGGATGTCAAATTTGTGAATGCCGATGTCTTCGGCTCCATACATATCAAAATGGGTGATCGGAAAGCCTTTTGGCGGGATTTCAGTGGAGGTATAGGCGTATATGGGTGCTTCGGTGATTACAATGCCCCCGGCATGGATCGACAGGTTTTTGGGGATATCATGCATGTGTTCAGCATACCGGAATATGAGCCGTGTGATCTCATCCCGGTCACACATCGCGTGCGGGTTTGCTGAGATCTTGTCAATTTCCTCTTTGGGAAGGCCGAACACCTTTCCGAGTTCCCGGATGACAGACCGCCTCTGGAAGGTGTTAAAGGTGGCAAGCAACGCTGCGTGGGTGCTGCTGTATTTGTTGAGGATGTAGCTGATCACCTCGTCACGGTCGCGCCAGGAAAAATCGATGTCGAAATCCGGAGGCGAGCTCCGGTAGGGATTCAGGAAACGTTCGAAATACAGGTCCAGTTCAATGGGGTCCACTTCCGTGATCTCAAGGCAATAGGCGACCATGCTGTTGGCGCCACTTCCACGCCCGACATACGCAAAGTTTTTGTGTCGGGCGTATCGTACAATGTCATGTGAGATGAGGAAATACGACTCAAACTGCCTTTCGGCAATCACATCCAGTTCTTTCATGAGACGTTGCATAGCATAGCTGTTGTAGTACTCATAGCGTTTTTTAAATCCTTCCAGTGCAAGGTGACGCAATTGTCGGTGGTCATCTTCTGTGCCGGAGCCAAACACCTTTTTGTTCTTCTCTGTGCTCATATCCATCCGGAAATGACATCTTTCCAGAATGCTTTTCGTGTTCGATATGATCTGTGGGATCTGCCAGAAATGGGCGAAGAGTTCGGATTCGGGAAGCATAACCTCTGAAGGATCGGCTTCGGACTTTTTGTCAAGCTTGCTCAAAACCACATTTTCATGGATGGCCCGCATCAGCCTGTGGACATTAAATCCGGTCTTGTTCCGGAAGGTGACGGGATGTAAAATAACAAGTTTGTCAGGTCTTTTCATTGCCTCAGACCGTGATAATTTGTGGACGTCATTGATCCGGATCCCGATGAATTCATTTTCGCGCAATGCTTCGGTGGTGATATGTCCGAACGGATAAATGATAAAGGCGTTTTCCATTTCAGGCGCCCTGCTTGTAAGCGGTTGTTCGGTAGCATTGTGGTGGGACAGGTATCTGTTGAGTGCTTCAAACCCATCGTTGTTTTGTGCTATACCGATATACAGCAACGCATTCTTTTCCCTGAATTCTATTCCGGGAGCAATCTCCAGTTGGTGTTCACCGGCGTTTCCCCTGCATAGGCGCAGCATTTCTATGTAGGCTGAAGTGTTGTTGATGTCTGTCAGTATCAATTTTCTGACATTATGTTGTTTGGCTTCATTGAAAAGGGCTTCCGGCGAAAGTGTGCCGTACTTAATGCTATAATATGTGTGACAATTCAAATACATCTGACAACAAAATTAGCAAATACTAATCATTTTAGCACTAAAATATTTAGTATTTTATATGCGCCCGGGTAGATTTTTTTTAAGTTTTATACCATGTTTATGAAGTATTTTTATTTTATTTAGCTTTATTTTTACAATGAAAGCCAACTATGAAAGTAAAAGGATCTGTAATTTCAACCCTGAAAAATTACATTAACAAGAATTATTCTGACAGGTATAATGAATGGTTTAAAAAATTAGATGCTCCATCACGCGAAATATTTTCAAAAGTTATATTGGCCACCGACTGGTATCCGATAGAAGAAGGGATTGTAAATCCGTCGAGACTGGCCGCTGATTTGTTTTTTAATGGTGATTATCAGAAAGCAGGATGGGAGTTGGGAAGATTTAGTGCGGAAGAAGCGCTTACAGGTATTTATAAGGTTTTTGTTATGATCGCTACGCCCCAGTTTATTATGAAGCGGGGAAGCAAGATTCTTTCATCATTTTATGATCCTTCGAAACTTGCTGTTTCTGCAGAACGTACACGGGGAGTGGATATATCAATATCCGATTTTGAAAAACTCGATACCATTCTTGAAAACCGGATTGGAGGCTGGATGGAAAAGGCCCTTGAGATCTGTGGATGTCACAACGTAAATACGGAGATTGTTGAGTCTTTGACAAAAGGAAATGAAAGGACGCTTTACCAGATTAACTGGGAATAGTTATTGATATTTTGCAGATCTTTTCGCTTCATTCATAGCAACAAAAGCACCTACAATACCTCCCATAAGATGCGATTCCCATGAAATACCCGGCTGTGTCGGCAGTATTCCGTAAACCATTCCGCCATAGAAAAACACAACAACTACGGAAATCAGAATGGATTTGAAGTCTTTTTTAAATATTCCGTAAAACACCAGGAAAGAAGCCAGCCCGTATAGTAATCCGCTGGCTCCGATATGCAGGTTTGGACGGGCGACCAGCCATACCAGGATGTTTGTGAGAAAATAGCACAGATAGAAAACTCTTGGGGCTATATTCTCATAAAAAAAGAATAGTGCCCATCCGAGAAATAATATGGGGATGGTATTTGATATTATGTGTGTTGAATCGCCATGGATCAACGGAGCGGTGATAATGCCAATGGTTCCGTGAAGTGTTCTGGGCAATATTCCGAAAACCTTCAGGTCAAAAGCCAGAAAATTATCGACGGTAAAGACGAGCCACATCAAAAACACAAATCTGTATAGAACAATCATGTTAAAATAGGTATCAGGCAGGAGCTTTGATCATTGGCAGATCAAGAAAAGCTGCTTCTTCCTCAGAAACTGCAAAAAAACCAAATATGCCTCCGGACGCCGCAGCTATCCTGTTTGAAAATTGTTTTAAACTATGATAAAAATCTATTGCAAAGGTACGATCTATTTTTGGTAATATTTTATTGATCTGGCTAATCTTTTCTATCAGGATCTTTGTCCGGAGTTTTGTGTCGGAAGGCAACAGGATCATATATCCTTTCAGGTTGATCTCAAAACGGTTGCCAACCTCTTTATAAAATTTTTCCAGAAACGGATTTTCTGTTTCGGGATCTTCTCTTAATAGCCGGATGGCTTCGCCTATCTCATTGTTATCCACATCATTGTCAGCTCCTGCAATCAGAATAAAAACCCAAACAGGCACTCCATACAATATATCCGTCTCTTCCCTGCTCAGATTGCTGAATACCTCAATCATACCGTTCAGTTTTTTAGGTTATTATTGGATGATTAAAAATCAATTTACCAGCAAAAACAGATTGATCTTTAAACAAAACTATGTATCAATATAAAAAATATGTGGAAAGAATAATGCTTTTTTTATAAAAACCTGTTGGTTTTCTATGCATCTACAGAGGTCGCTATCAAAACGTTTAATTTGAATGATACAGGAGTCTTGGTCAGTTGTCCTGTCAGCCATATTTTCAGACCGTTATCTGCTTCCAGCAATTGTTCTATGTTTGAGGAAAGCGATGAACACAGGTTGATCTTAAAACTACCGGTTCCTGCAAAATGGGTGATGTTAACGTTACTTGCCGGACAGGTAGATCCCGGTTGTGTGCTACTGATGCTTCCGAATCCGATGGTGCCATTGAAATAGATTTCATCAGGGAGAGAAGAATTGTAATCAACAACGGAAAACGTTATGTCTGATATGGTATAATTATCAATGGTACTTTGGTTCTGTTGTATCTCTGTGTTGGTTGTTGCGTCCAGGAGGATTACTTCATTTATATCGACATCTGTTGATGTGCTACTTTCTTCGATGGTGAATTGCGCGGGTAGTTGTACGGTGAAATTCACCGGTTCTTTTTCACCTGAATCTCCGCTGCTGCAACCTGACAACAGACCCATTACTATTATAATTGGCCAATGAAAGGAAATTTTCATGCGATTATTTTTTATAGGACAATATACTGAAAATCAATTCAATAAAGAAAGGCAATGTATAAACATATTCGTTTAACAGGCCTGTTACAACTTTAGAGCGGATATATGTGTCATTATTTTTGTAAAGCATCCAACTAACTCTTTTTTAATTATGAAAGCATATAAAAACATTTATCGAGACATCCTGATCATGACAGGTGTTATGGTCGCTCTTCTCAGTCTGCTGTTGATGGGTTGTGAAGACAACGTTGAGATCACTCAGAAATACAGCATTATGGAGCCTGTCTATATGTCGGCAAGTGACGTGCGGAGTTCTGTGGAAATTCTTCCTCCGGTAGAAATGAAAACCACAGGTA
>JBNKDZ010000153.1:0-2704 GCA_050288525.1 Cyclobacteriaceae bacterium | reverse complement strand
CATGGGGTGCTCCGGTAAATCTCGGAAAAAATATAAATTCCAGGGATGATGAAGATGCCCCTTTTATCCACCCGAACAAGACCTATTTGTTTTTTACATCAAACGGACATAAAACTATGGGCGGATACGATATTTTCCGCTCAGAATTGAAAAATGATGTTTGGAGTAAGCCCATCAATATGGGGTATCCGGTGAATTCTCCTGCGGATGATAACTATTTTACCCTCATTGCCGATGGTTCAGGAGGGTATTTCTCATCGGACAGGAAAGGAGGGAAAGGCGGACAGGATATTTACAGAATGGATATGCCGGAGGATTTTGAGACAATTCCTCTGACGATGATAAAAGGCAGAATTCTTGAAGCTGAATCAGAAAGACCTCTTGATACCAAGATTTACATGATCGATAATGAGACAAAAGAAAAACTCGATTATGTGTATCATCCGAATAAAGAAACCGGCGACTACCTGGTGATCCTCCCTCCGAACAAAAATTACGATATGATCATCGAATCGGATGGTTTCCTACCATATACACTTAATATCGATGTGCCGAATCAGACAGAATTCTATGAATTGTATCAGAAGATCTATTTGAAAACCATCCGGCATTTTGATGTGATCGTTGGGCAGGAAGTGGAGGTTAAGAATGCGTTTTATAACACACATGAGGATAAAGTGAAGGATCTCCGGCAGGAACACGAAGCGGCCCTTATAGAACACGACAGTATTGACGTATTCGAACTAATGGGGGATCTCATTGAGGCAGGAGATCAGGAAGCAATTGATTATATCATTGAGCTAATGATGATCAAGGATCCGATTGATGATGTGGATTTCTCTGACGGGAAGGCAGTTCAGGAAGCAAAGAGGACCTATTTCTATGATGAAAGTGATGAAAGCAAGTTTGAAAAGAAAGAAGTTGAAGACATGGTGATCTATTCACTACCTACCATGTTTGTGACAGAAGAAGCAGAAGCACAAAAGCAAAAAGAACAGGAGGAAACCAAAATCAGCTACGACCCGGCTTTACTGGAAAAACTTGTGGTGATCTATTTTGATGCTGATCAGAGTGAACTGGAAAGTGATTATCACGATCAACTGGATGATATTCTGGATGTTTTGAACTCAAACAATGAACTTGGTGTCGAAATTTCGGGATTTGCTTCATCAGAAGGTAATGAAGAATATAACAAGAAATTATCAAATCAAAGAGCTATTTCAGTACTGGACTATCTGAACCATCGTGGTATTGTACGTCGAAGGATTATTGCGAAAGGTTACGGATCAACCGAAAACGAAGGTGTTAGTAAAGAAAAGAGCAGAAGAGTGGAAGTTCGGGTTGTGGATGTAAATAAAATATCTGAGTAACTCACAGATTAACAGTGGTTTACAATAAAAAAGTACAGTAATTGCTGTACTTTTTTTGTTACATGTGATTTGTGAATTATCTTTGCCAATCAATTTTTATGAGGCAAGATTTTTTATGGACAAGAATCAAAAGTATGCTCTTGTTACGGGAGCAAGTATGGGTATAGGCCGGGCGATGGCTGTTGAATTGGCAAAGAGAAATCATAATGTTCTTTTGATCGCGCTGGACACCCTGGAGTTGGAAGAGACCAGAAAGTATATCTCAGATAATTTTCAGGTTAAAGTAGAGGCATTTGGAGTCGACCTGACAACGGAAAGTGCAGTAGATAAGGTGTATGAATGGTGCGAGGAAAACAAATTTAGCATCAATATCCTGATTAATAATGCTGGTTTTGGAGAAGGAGGATTGTTTGAAGATATTGATATTGACCGGTATTGTACAATGATTGACCTGAACAATAAGTCGTATATACGTATGATCCATAAGTTTCTGCCGGATTTGAAGAAATTGGGAAAAGAAGCACATATCATGAACACCAGCAGCATGGAGGCTATTTTACCGTTACCATACAAATCTGTTTATACCGGAACGAAGAACTTTATTTATGCATTCTCACTGGCGTTAAATGAGGAGTTGCGATCATTTGGTGTCAGGGTAAGTATTTTATGTCCGGGGCCTGTGCTCACCAACAAAGGCGGGCTTGAACGTATTAACGCTATGGGCAAAAAAGCGATGATCATCCTGATGATGCCCGATCAGGTAGCTAAAGTGGCTATCAGGCATATGCTTAATGGCATGCTGGTCATTATTCCCGGAAAACTCAACTGGTGGATATCAAAGCTGGTAAAATGTATCCCGACAAAAATTAAGATGCGGATCCTGGAAAGGATGTTTAAAGCGTATAAATAGATTGGAGGAGCAAGGAGCAAGGAAAAAGGAACAAGGAATTGCAAAGGGAACAGAGCAAAGTGCATAAGGAAAATTGGTCTGTGAAGTTTAAACAATTCGGGAATTAACCTGACGGTCCCAAGGCCTGTCAGCGTAATCCCCTCGCCGTGGTTCGTGTCTTACTATAGCCGTCAACCAAAGGAAAAAAAGCCGTCATTGGCAGGTAAAAACCTGGCCTTGTCTAAACAGTATTAAGTCCGGATTTAACCCACAATAAGGATATTTCATGATTTTGAAAATGTCCGAGCTCTCATATCTGACCCCTTCCGGGGTCGGACCATTGTTTCTATTGTCCTCTATAAATATGTGACTTCTCCGAAGTCATATGAAACAAATAGAAAATATCGTGTTTTTTTATTAAGGCAATTTATATCCAATATAATGT
>JBNKDZ010000152.1:0-3961 GCA_050288525.1 Cyclobacteriaceae bacterium | reverse complement strand
CTTTTATCCCGGTCAATATTGCCGCCATACCACGTGAACTGATCGAAAGTGAGCTTTTCGGGCATGAAAAGGGTGCTTTTACCAGCGCTGTAACACGAAGGATTGGAAAATTTGAAGAAGCACAGCACGGCACCATCTTTCTGGATGAGATCGGCGAGATGGACCTGAACCTTCAGGCGAAGTTGTTGCGGGTTATTCAGGAGAAAGAGGTTACGCGTATTGGAGGCAATGCCATTATTAAGCTGGATGTCCGGATCATTGTGGCGACGCATAAAAACCTGGCCGAAGAAGTTAAAGCAGGTAATTTCAGAGAAGACCTGTACTACCGACTGCTTGGGCTACCTATTGAACTCCCTCCGTTGCGCGAACGTGAAAACGATATTATTATCATTGCCAAATACTTTTTGAACCTGTTTTGTCAGGAAAACGGCATTGACCAGATGTCGCTTACCCATGAATCCCAGGAAAAACTGTTAAAATACTATTTCCCTGGAAATGTTCGTGAATTGAAATCTGTCATTGATCTGGCGGCTGTTATGTCAAACAGTGATAAGATCACAGATGAAGATATCCGGTTCACGAGTATTATTGATGAGGATAAGATGATCATGGAAGAACTTACTCTGAAAGAATATAATTTCAGAATAATTCAGATGTTGTTGGATAAATATGACAATAATGTCATAAAAGTCGCAAAAAAACTCGATATTGGAAAGTCAACGATTTACAGATATCTCAAAGAGATGGAAGAAAGCGGATATCATTGATAATTAAATGATCCATGAGTTTTGAGAAATTAGATAAGACTTTTCAAATTATTAATGAATTTTCCCGGCAGCTATCCTTGATCAAATCACAGGCTGATTTTGATGGCATTATCAGCTCAACATTCAGTGATTTCCTGCCAGGCATATCCAGATATGCATTGTTTAGTTATAACTGGAGCTCACGATCCAACAATCTGGTTTGTAGTAATTATTTTTATGAAGAGGGGCTTGATGTCAAAAACGATCAGCTTCATGAATTTTTCACTGAATTCCAAAAGGATCCTAATGGCATTTATAATCAGGATATTGACCGAGAACGACTGGGTGAAGGTATAAAAGCATTAAACAATGTGGACTCCGGATCAGAATTCATCTTTCCGATCGTACCTGTAAATGAGCCCACTGGTGTCTTTTATCTGTATTCCCCCAAGAAGAAATATTTTGATGCCAATAAGCAATCAATGATCTATCTGATGGGCAATATGTCTGCACGGACACTCAATTATATTAATTTTCAGACCCAGCAGATACGAAACTATAAAAAAACCGAGCAAAAGATCATCAACCAGAAAAACCTCATGGATGAGATCTTTGACTACCTTCCGATCAATATTTTTACCATGGATGAAGAGGGTAAGTTTATTTATGTTAATAAAAATACCGAAGAGTCTACCGGTCTTAACGTAAACAGCATAATTGGAAAAACCCTATTTGATATCTACCCCAAGCATGTTGCCAAAGAACTGGACAAGGAGAATGAAGAGATCAGAAAGACACGCTCCCCCATACTTAGTCAGCACGAAATCGAGATTGACAAGAATATCCGGTATGTGTATACCGGAAAAAAGATCATCACTACTACAGAAAAGAAAGAATGGCTAATTGGTTTTTCGCTTGACATCACCCAGAATATTCTGGCGAACAAAAACCTTGAATCGCAAAAACAATTCTTCCAGCAAATTATCGACACCGACCCCAACTTCATCTTTGTACGAAATAAAGAAGGAAAATTCCTGTTGGTAAATCAGGCAATGGCTGAGTTGTTTCATTCCAGCAAAGAGAAGATCATCGCGAAGGGTCTCGAAAACATCAGCTTTCCCAAGGGTGATGAAGAAAAGAATCGTCTGATAGAAAAAGAGGTTATTTCCACTCAGAGGACCATTGAATACGAGGAAATGCTCCGGTATCCTAACGGAGAGGAATTATGGCTTCATACTACAAAAAAACCATTACCTGAAAAGGACGGCACTATTAATGTTCTGGGGATCTCTGTTGACATAACCCACAGAAAAAAACATTCGGACGAGCTGCTTAAGGCAAAGAAAGCCAAGGAGCAATTCCTTGCCAATATGAGTCACGAGATCCGTACGCCAATTAACGGGATCGTCGGGATGATCAATTTGCTGGAAGAAATGCCTACCACTACCGAACAACGAAAATATCTGAATGCCATAAAAACCTCTTCAGAAAACCTGAAGGTTATAATCAATGATATCCTGGATCTTTCAGCTATAGAATCCGGCAATCTCAAATTTGAAAAAATCGGTTTCAAGCCAAAAGAATTGCTCAATACCTTATTGAATTCATTCATCTATTCTGCCCAGGAAAAAGGCCTTCAGCTAACACTCAACCTGGATCCGTATATTGATGAAATACTTATTGGTGACCCGGTGCGGCTCAACCAGATCATATCAAACCTGATGGGTAACGCCATCAAATTCACCAAAAAAGGTTATGTAAAAATTTACGCCTTAAAGATATCCGAAGAGAAAAAAGTCGGAACATTTCAGTTTATCGTAGAAGACTCTGGCATCGGAATAGCTAAAGATAAAATTGAAAGTGTATTTGAAAATTTCGAACAGGGAGATCCTACTATCACACGAAAATACGGAGGTACCGGATTGGGACTTGCCATCGTGAAACGTCTGGTAGAGATACAGGGCGGGTCTATTGAAGTAGAAAGTAATACCGGGTCCGGGACGAAGTTCTCTATTCTCCTGAAATATGCCATAGGCAAATCACAGTTGGAAGACATCCTGACCCCTGAAACGTCAAGAGAGCCTGCCATAACTCAAATAACTGATTTTTCAAACTTCAAATTACTGCTAGTTGAAGATAATGAGGTAAACATTTTATATACAAAAAAAATACTCGATAAATGGAATTGTGTGCCCGATGAAGCACGGAATGGCCTTATTGCTTTGCAAAAACTGAAGGAAAATAATTACGACCTGATCCTGATGGATGTCAGAATGCCTGTAATGGATGGATTTGAAGCAACAAAATTCATACGCAACAACTTAAAACCACCAAAATCTGCTGTCCCGATCATAGCACTGACGGCGAACGCAATCAAGGGGGATGATGAAAAATGCCTCGACGCAGGTATGGATGATTATATTTCAAAACCATTCCAACCCGATATCCTGAAAGAAAAGCTTCTGAAATTCCTTGGCATAAAACAAGAGCCTGAAGCATCAGACAACACTTCGGATGAGTATATCGAACAGATCAATAATATCACAGACCTTACCTACCTTAAAGAAATGAGTGATAACGATCAGCCTTTCATTACGGGCATGATTGACACATTTATCAACCAGACGCCCAAGGATCTTGAGAATATATGGTTCCACTTTTCAAACAAAGAGTTTGATGACGTTGCCAATCTGGTACATAAAATTAAGCCTTCCATTACTTTTATGGGTATCCATTCCCTGAAAGACATGATCCCTGTTATAGAAGAGAATGCAAAAAACAAGCAGGAAATCGTTTTAAAGGATCAGTTAACAAAACTGGAAGAAATCTGCAAACTGGCAATTCTCGAACTAAAAGAAGAACTTGAAAACCTTAAAGAGAATTTGCCATAGGAGTGGAAAGTAAAAAGTGGAAAGTGGAAAGTAAAAAGTAAAAAGTGGAAAGTGGAAAGTGGAAAGTGGAAAGTGGAAAGTGGCAGAAATTGTCTGAACAGGATTTTTAAGATTAAGGGATTTCAGGATTTTTTGTTTTACAGAACGAAAGCAATTTGCTATCAGGTTGAAAGGTAGTGCGAAGTGGTGTTTCGTGAGACACCATAGCCGTCAACCTAAGGAAAAAATGACAAGGAGAATAAACATAAAGCACTCTTAAACAGAAAGATAAAATCTTTTTCAAGGTGCGGACACGTGTCTAACATGAGGACGAACCACCTATAG
>JBNKDZ010000151.1:0-3689 GCA_050288525.1 Cyclobacteriaceae bacterium | reverse complement strand
AGGTGGATGAAGATGAAGTGGAAGGGATCATGAAACCTATCCCGTTGCGTTTTATCGACCAGGTAACTGCCTCAGGCTATGTCTCTACACGGTTCGAGCTGCCTCGTGATGAAGATAATTTCATCAAACTTGCTGTAAAATTCAGAACTATGAGCAATCTGGTAAATAACACCATTGTTCCGACTGTTAAAGAACAATTGGTCAATACTGCTTATATGTTTGCTGCTCAGGATTACATCTCAGGTGAAGCTCAGAATTTCAGGCAGGTCTTTGAAGAACAACTTAAAGGAGGTGCATATGCAGTTCAAAAAAGCGTAACCCGTGATACGGTGTTTACCAATATCCAGGAAAAAGAACGTGTGATCAAAGAGATCCAGACGTCCTATAAAGTTAACAAAATCCTGGTTAACGGCATCCCGAAACGTATCAAGCATGAACTTAGTGAAAACAGTATTATCGTATCGCAAGTTATTGTCGACAACATCGAACTCGAAAAGACCTTTAAACAACGTCTCGAAGCACAACGTGATGAATCTGCCAAAAGACAGTTGGAACAACAGAAAGTTGAGACTGCCAAAGACGCTCAGCTACGAATTATCGCTGAAGGTGAACGTGATAAAGCTGCCGAGCGTGTTGCCCAGGAAAAAGAGCAGGTAAAAGCCCTGATTGCTATCGAGACAAAACTCAAGCAGGAAGAAACAAACAAAAAACTCGCTGCAATCGCTCTTGAGACTGAACGCTTAAACGCTCAGAAAAAGAAAGTGAAAGCAGATGCCGAAGCATACGAAATTTCAAAAAAAGTAAGTGCCGGTATCACGCCTGAGGTTAAACTGCAGATGGAGCTTGACAGAGATGTAAAAGTTGCCGCTGAAATCGCTAAGATCAAATTCCCTGAAACCATGATCATGGGGAATGACAAATCAGGCGGTACACCTCTCGAAAGCCTGATCGGTGCCGCCATGTCAAAACAACTGTTGAAACAATCAAATCAGGACTTTTAATATTTTCCATTGATTATTTATCACAGCTTCATAAGGCACAGATCCTTGTGAAGCTGTTTTTTTTACCAAAATTTATTCCCTTCAAACTTTCTTCCGTTGACATATTGTAGTATTTTGTAACGGACCAAATCTTTAAAGTATGAAGATTTCATTTTCATGGATTTTTCTTTTACTGATCATTATCACAAATACCGTTCAGGGTCAGATCAGTACCTCCGGTGATGATATTCTGAATTACAAAGCCGGTATCCCTTCCCGATATGGAGTTGAATGCAAGGAGCTTTCGGTTCAACTGGAAGACGAGCATCATGCCCTGAATGTATACCACAACAAACAAAATATCATGTGGATAAAAGGTTCAGGAACAAGCGAATTCAGTGAGTTTAAATACGAATATGCTTTTAAAAACGACACGCTGGTCTATGCCTATAAAGAAACTGACACTATGACCGGACATTGGAAAGACCAGAATGACGGGGAAGAAATAGAATATACGACCATATTTGCCGAATACTTTTTCGATCAGAATGTAAAGTTTGATGGCAGCTATCAGAATTCAAAATTTGAGGATCAGGATACCACTACTGACATATCCAAAGATCTTAAAGAAGAGGCATATTATTTCCATAGAAACCTTAAAAAGCGTTTAAAATTATAATTGTTATGGATACCCGTATTTTTCGATCCATCATTTATCTCAGTGGTGCCGTTTTCCTGTTTTTTGGGCTGGCTTTTTTAATCGCTCCTGAATACTTCGGCAACCTGGTAGATATGGAATTTTCAAAGCCAAATGCATTAATTGATATACGAGCCACCTATGGGGGTATGCTTTTAGGTATTGCTGTCTGGTTTTTCTATTGTGGCAAAACAAATCGTATTTCTGAAGGCCTGTTTTCTTCCTTTCTGATGGTATCCGGCTTATTGCTGGGGCGGGTCACAGGCACAATCATCAGCGGATCTCCTAACAGGGTTATGGTGTTTTTCCTGATCTCAGAAGTTTTTATTTCTGCCATTTTGCTTATTTTCATAATAAAACACCGAAAACGTATCAAAAAGAAAGAAGCTTAGTATTTTTAAATGCATATACTCAGTTTAAACACATTTTAAAAACTTCCGGACATGTCACATCAGGATGCTTCCGTAAAATCCATTCTATTCGCCCTTCTGGCAAACCTGGGAATTGCCATTACCAAGACCGTTGCAGCTATCATGACCGGTTCGGGCGCTATGATGGCCGAATCCATACACTCTTTTGCCGATTGCGGGAACCAGGGACTTCTGTTCCTCGGACTTCGTGCCACAAAAAAGGAGCCCGATTCGGAACATCCCTTAGGTTACGGCAAGGAGATCTACTTCTGGTCTTTTATTGTGGCGTTGATCCTTTTCAGTATGGGAGGGCTTTTCTCTATTTACGAAGGCACTCATAAGATCCATTCACATGAAGGCCTTAAAAGTCCGGTAATTGCCATCGTGGTATTATCAGTGAGCATGGTACTGGAAGCATTTTCATTATTCGGGTGCCTTACGCAAATAAAAAAGATCCGTCATAATATACCTCTGTGGACCTGGTTTAAAAACAGTCGTCGAAGTGAACTGATCGTTGTGCTTGGTGAGGATATTGCCGCTTTGCTGGGCCTGACATTCGCTCTTATTGCCGTAATTCTAACCATTGTCACCGGCAACCCGATATTTGATGCCATAGGAAGTATCGGGATCGGTGTATTGCTGATCGTGGTCTCTGTCTTTTTGGGGACGAAAGTAAAAAGCCTTCTGATCGGACAGAGTACAGATACACATACACGGGAAAAGATCCATTCCTTCCTCATTGCCCGGCATGAAATAAAACAAATCCTCAATCTCATCACCCTGCAACTCGGACCACAGATAATGGTCGCAATCAAGGTGAAAATGCAGGAAGCCGGATCTGTAAACGAAATGATTGCGAATATTAACATGTGTGAATCAGCATTGAAAAAAGAATTCCCGGCTATTAAATGGGTATTCTTTGAGCCGGACACAAAAGATTGATCTTTCAATTCTCTCCGGAACTGATGGAGTGATTTTTTATTTTCGTCTCGATTATCGTATATTTATGAAACATATGGAGTGTTTTTAATATTTTTTTTGAATACCTATGATACAATTCAATAAGAAATATTTTCTGTTAACTGTAATTTTATTTTTAACAGAAATAAATATTGCTCTTTTCTTTCAGGATCGGTTTATCCGGCCATATGTCGGGGATCTGTTGGTTGTAATACTTCTATACTGTTTTGTGAAAAGTTTTTTTAAGGTTCCCGTTATCCCGCTTTCAATCGGAGTGTTGCTGTTTTCTTTTGTTGTTGAGACCCTTCAGTATTTTAATCTGGTAGAATTGCTACATCTGCAACAATCAAAACTGGCCCGCATTGTTCTGGGGACTTCCTTTGAATGGATTGATATTATTGCCTATTCACTGGGGATCTTTTTGGTGATCATGATCGAAACAGGCAAAAAAACGAGTAAAGTCAGGAGGAGCGCCCAAATGGCTCCCCAGGCCGTTCGCTTGCTTACCGCCTGTTTGTAACACCACAAAATTCCCACCATGACCACCGTCATCGAAACCAATTGGGGGAAAGCCAACAAGATCATGCCTGAATAACACACCGGCAAGAGGATCATGATCGTCGATTGGTTCCTTATCGCCTT
>JBNKDZ010000150.1:0-4013 GCA_050288525.1 Cyclobacteriaceae bacterium | reverse complement strand
CCCTCCGGATATAGCAGGAACAATAAAATTCTCAAAATATGCTCCCTGAGACAGATTTCCGGCTACTTCGCTCATTATTTCGAGAATATCTGCCTCAATTCTTTTTACGGGAACTTCCGTGTCTGAATATTTTGTGTCAATAGCTTTGTAGAACCGGAGACAGGTTTGATACACTGCTTGTTTAACAATGCCAACCGCTTTATACCAATCCTGATTAAATCCGGTAGTATCCGGAAAATTATCTCTTGCCCGGACTGCGTGAATGCCATATAACGCTTTTTCAGGGATTTCAACCGCACCGATAAAATCTTTTTCCTGTCTCATCTTTAAAAATACAGATCGTGTTTCCCTGATTTTATTTCCTGTATACGACGTTTTGTCTCCTCTACGATCCTTTGATCCTCCATTTCATTAATTTTACGATCAATCAGAGCCCATCCTTTGGATGCAGTATGTTCAGGGGCGTAATCCACAAGATATTCTGCCAGCGTTAATAAGGCATTCGGCGTACAAAAACGTTTAATAAAGCCCGGGACGGAAAATTCCATAAAATGCTCTCCTGTTCTTCCCAGGCGATAACATGCGGTGCAAAAGGAAGGAATATATTGCTGACCGACCAGTTCATCGATCACTTCATTGAGCGATCGGTTGTCATTTATTCTGAACTGTTCTTTATTCAGGTCCTGAATATCGTTCAATGCGGAATAGGCGCCCAATTCGATCCGGGTACCCCCGTCAATTTGTGACACACCATATTTAAGCACTTCAGAGCGTATTACGGCAGGTTCACGTGCCGTAAGGATCATACCGGTATACGGAACCGCAAGACGTAAGATGGCCACCAACCTGGTAAAATCCGCATCATCAACAAGGTATCTGGTACTTTTTATCGTTGTTGATGCCTGTTGTATCCGGGGGAATGAAATGGTATGAGGCCCAACATTAAAGCACGCCTCCAGATGGTTGGTATGACGTACCAGGGCCAGTGTTTCAAAACGCCAGTCGTATAATCCATAGAGTGCCCCGATACCTACATCATCAATACCGGCAATGAAAGCCCTGTCCAAGGCAGTCAGACGATGGTTATAGTCTGCTTTTTTCCCACGGGGATGAAACATAGCATAGCTTTCCTCGTGATAGGTCTCCTGAAAGATCTGATAGGTGCCGATGCCTGCTTCTTTGACTTTTTTAAATCCTTCAATATCCAATGGCGCTGCATTGATATTCACCCTTCGTATTTCACCGTTGTTTTGTTTTATCCCATAAACCCTGCTGACAGCATCCGCAATAAAGTCCGCATCATAATCCGGATGTTCACCAAATACCAGTATCCGCCGCTTTTGTCCGGCATCTTCGAGTGCCTGAACTTCCATGGTAAGTTCTTCTATGGAAAGGGTTTTTCGTACAGCTTCTTTGTTTGAACGCCGGAAGCCACAGTATTGACAATCATTTGTACATTTATTCCCGATGTACAAAGGTGCGAACAATACGATCCTGTCACCATAGACCAGTTGTTTCAATCGTGATGCCCCTTCCTTAATGATCTCTACAGATTCAGGGTCTTGGGCATTTACGAGCACAGCAGTCTCGGCAAGACTCAGACGTTCTTTTGATATTGATTTTTCTACGATCTCAACAACCTGTTCCTTTTCAGTTCTGGCATTTTTGATCATGTCGATGATCTCGCCGCTATCTAAAAACGGTTGACCCGGCACATCAGGGATCTTGTATTTTTCCGGAGTAAACTGCATTTCTCAACACTTAATATCCTATACTATCATCAACAGAACCCGAATTCACTTCCGATCCGTTGAAAAAATCATTTCACTTTATAAAGCATCTTTTTCACTTCAGGGATCAATTGTTCGGATGTGACAGGTTTTCTCAGAAATCCGTCTACTTCAAAATAAACGTTTCGGTTATTCTCATCCATATAATCAACCCCGTTCAGTCCGTTAGCGAGATTTTTAATCAGTAATACCTGCAGACTTTTAAATTCCGGGTCTTTCCTGAATTCACGTGCCATGTCCTGAATACTTTCCTTCTGATCATCTGTTGTGGTAAGTAAATCAATAGAGCTCTGGATAAGGACCGGGATTTCCCTCAGGAAAGGGTCTTTATCGAGTGCAATTTTCATTTCAAAACCTTCGTAGTGTGTAGTCATCATGACATCCAGTATGATCAGATCAGGTTTTTCTTCTCTGGCTTTTTGGAGTCCTGCCTCTAAGCCGGACGCCGAAATAACGTTGTACCCTTCTTTTATAAGTATTGCCTGATAGATACTTATTACATCAATGTCGTCATCTACAATTAAGATTTTTCCTTTTTCCATAATTTTAGATTTTATGATATGATAATGAACCTATTTAGTGCTTAACATAATATGCGACTTTTTCAATGGATGTGATCATGTCATATTCTTCCAGATAAACATAATCAGGAACATTGAGTGGTATAGTTGTATAATTCAGGATCCCTTTGATCCCGTAATGTACCAGAAGACCCGCAACATCCTTAGCATTTTCCGATGGCAATGTTAATATAGCAATATATATCTTCTCTTTCTCAATAATCTCTTTCATATTATCCATATGATAACAATGAACGCCCGCAATTACCCGGTTTATCTTATCCGGATCCACATCAAATGCTGCTGTTATTTTTAATTTTTTTCTTTTTGTAATAAAGTAATTGGTAATGGCTTTCCCCAGGTTTCCCATTCCGAAAACTGCCACGTTGGTCACCACATCCACATCAAGAATCCTGTCGATCCGCTTGATCAGATCATAGATATCATATCCTTTCTTCAGGGTGCTTGAATAGCCGATCAGCATCAGGTCCCTGCGCACCTGATCAGGTTTATTGTGGATCATATTGGCCAGCTCATAGGAAAAAACATGTTCCTTTTCAGGCGAATAAATGTCCATCAACACGCGCCGGTACTGGCTTAGCCTTTCAACCGTTTTCTCTGGTAACTTATTCATTGACTTCCATTAGTATCTTCTGTTTTCGGAAGCGTAACCGTGAATGTACTTCCGACATTTTTCATGCTTTCAACGGTTACATTGCCATCATACAACTGGGATATCTTTTTGACGATCGAAAGCCCCAATCCCGTTCCCTGAATATGCTTGGTGCTTTCATTTTTTATCCGAACAAATTCATTGAACAGCTTGGACACCTCATCTTCGGTCATCCCGATCCCGGTATCCCGCACACTGATCTTTACCTGCCTGTCATCCTCTGTCAACCGGCAAATCACTTTGCCGCCTTCTTTATTGTATTTGATCGCATTGGTAATCAGATTATTAAAGATCATCTCCATATCTTCCGGATTGGCAGGATATACAATTTTGCCTTCAGCCTTTATCTCGATCGTCACATCCTTTTGTATGGCGACCGGATTCGCCATATCCACAACATATTTTGCCATCTCACACAGATCGACATTCTGAAGGGACTTTTGCGATTTTTCAAATTTGATACGGGTAAGATCCAGAAGATCCATGATCAGCTGTTTCATACCGTTTGCCCTGGCGATGGATCGTTCAATCATTTCTGAATAATCATCAATACTATCTCCCAGCTGCTTATTCTTCATGAGATCAAGATATCCCAGAATGGCATTCAAGGGCGATTTCAATTCATGCGATAGCACCGATAGAAACTGAAACCGCACCTTCTTCCCTTCTTTCTTCATTTTCTCCGTAATCCTTTTCAGGAAGAGCTGCTTTGTGATCGTACTGATCGAAGATTTCAGTTCTTCGGGTGTAAAAGGTTTCGGAATAAAATCAGATGCCCCGTCATCGGTAGCCTTGACAGCCACATCAAGTGAAGGATAGGATGTGATCATGGCCACACGACAGTCGAATTGCTTTTGTTTAATGTATTCCAGCACTTCAACGCCCTGAATTCCGGGAAGCCTGTTATCAAGCAGAATAATGTCCGGAAGGTTTTTATTCATGCATTCGATGCCTTCTTCTCCTGTAGTAGCATTGAGGACCTGAAAATTC
>JBNKDZ010000149.1:0-4863 GCA_050288525.1 Cyclobacteriaceae bacterium | reverse complement strand
ATTACAGCCATATTGTTGTTTATTATCCATAAAGTCCGCATTGCCTCGATTAAGGATTATAAAAAGAAGTATGACTATCTGAGCACCATGGACACCAAGATGATCCTTTACATCATCTCAGCATTTGCGCTGGCTCTTGGTTTTTTTATCAATACTGTATATACCGAAACGGTAGTTCTGAGCTGGATATGGTTCTTTATACGTATTTTTATTTCGATATGCGTATCTGTCCTGATCATATATATTTCATTGTTGATGCTTAAGTTTGCTTATCCGGCAACACTTAATAAAAAGCTCAGGAAATGGAGATATAAACCCAGGATCAATGAACGCAATGGACGTATCATGAAGCTTTTAAGTGAGGAAGAAGAAGATGTGCATCTTGATGAAGGTATGCAGGCAGAAGAGAATGTGTTTTCTGTTGATTATGACGTATGGGTTGATGAAAAAACGGGTGATGTTAAAATCGAAAAATATCCGGGACATCTGCAGGCTCTGAAATGTAACAGTTGCGGCTTCCAGACCATGAAGCTTGTCAAAGAAGAGATCCTTGTGGCTCCAACGGCTACTACACAGGGAGAGATCCTTAAAAACTATCAATGTTCATACTGTGCCTCAAAACGTTCAAGAACAGTACGGATCGCCAAACTTTCAGAGACAGAAGCTACCTACAAGTTGCCGGAAGATGTACATTTCAGAGGAGAATCTGAGAAAGTAGATCTGGTTTCCATAGAGATTCATTTAAGTGGAGGAAAAACCAACCTGTACGAATTCTCCAGCACACGTCAGGCCAGTGAGTTCCTGAAAGAATTTGCCGTGGAAGAAAGTGAATAATGCCCGAAGCATTAATTTGAATAAAGAAACAGGATCCTGTCGGAAAGAGTGCCGGCAGGATTTTTTTTAACACGGATTTATGTTTAAACCGTACCAATGCAGTGGTTCGTGTCTGGCAGGTCTACCGCCTATAAATTGTCTGAACATGATTTTCAGGATATCAGGATTTTTTATTAAGACCACATTGAAAGGTTTTTTCTATCCAGTCAATGGTCGTCCGAAATTACTTTTTGTGAAAAACGTGTTCGCACTTCGAACCATCACGATAGGATTGCAATTTACCGTGCAATTAATTGTCTAAAGAGGATTTCCGGATTACAGAACCTGGGATTAGGTTTGGGTGGCTCAAAATGGTTCGTGCGGAACCTTGGTAGTAGATTTCTATTGACGATTTCGGGTTAAATTTTACGGATAATCCATCTGAAGATCCGGATTAATATAATGGCAGCATAGCAAAAGCCGGATGCCTGGAGTATAAACATGGGATCTTTAAACCATTTGTCAAAAAGTATACCATACGCCAGTATTCCCAGTAATACTAAAAAGGGCGCTAAAAACATATACGTTATTTCCCGACCAAGCCAGCGATTCTTTTTTTTCATGGAATTTTCTTTTCTTTTGGTAAATTAAAGGTAACAAATGGATTGATATCTTATGAATTATTCAGGGATAAATTCGTTATATTTGTATGATCAAATTAGCCTGATTTTTTATTATCAACAAATTTTTAATAGTAACAACAATGAATAAGAAGGATTTTTTAGTGCCTGTGCTGGCGATTGGATTATCACTGGCGTTTGTTTTTGTCTCATTACTTGTTTTTCTTTCAGGAGGAAAATCCGGATTCTGGATATCCAAAAAGCTGAAGATCGGAGCGTTGCTGTTGTCTCTAACCGCTATTGCTAATCAGGCATGTGACAGGACGAATTGTTATGATCCGGCTCCTGTTAACACTTTTGATATGGACAACGCTGACTATTCGAGGGTGATAAAGGTGAATTTAAAAGACAGCAACAAATTAACCGGAATTTTGTATGGGAGAGAAGGAATAGATTTTTCGTTTAATGTAATGGACTCTTTAAACACCTCTATCTTTCAGACGGGTAAGGTTTTGCCTGTAGACGGATCGTTTGACTCTGATAGGGAAGATGTTGTGATTGAACTTGATGAAAACCTGGTCACAGACACGTACAGATTGAATTTGTACGATCAAAATACCACAGACAAGGATGCATTAGCCTCTTTATACTATCTGGAGATCCAAAATGAAAATTAAGATCCCGAATATAAGTTTTGAAATTACCGATTCCTGTAACCTTCATTGCCGGTATTGCTATAACCATTGGAAGAATGGCTTTATAACATCAGGAGCGTCTTCCTATAAAAAATCGATGAAAACGTTGAAATGTCTGTTAAAGCAAGCAGATGTTCAGCATATCACCTTTACGGGAGGGGAACCTTTGATGGCAGAACGGTTTTCGGAGATGGTACTTTTTGTGCGGATGAAGGGAATTGCAGTAACGGTAATCTCCAATGGAAATTATGGGGATATTCCGGCATACAAACAGCTGACAGAGCTGGGAGTGTCTTTATTTGAATTACCTGTTCATTCAAAAGATCCCGGGCAACATGACTACCTCACCGGTCATCAGGGATCGTGGAAGAGATCCGTGGAAGCTATCAAAGGTTTATTGAATACAAAAGCAGAGGTTGTGGTAGTGATTGTGCTAACCAAAGCCAATTTTGAAAGTATTTCGGATACCCTGGAGTATATTCATGCCCTCGGAATCCGGCGTGTGATGCTCAACAGGTTTAACCTTGGTGGTGCAGGCATCCGGGAGACCGGGAACCTACTCATGTCTAGGGCTGAATTGCATCAGGCCTTCCGGGACGCAGCAGAAAAGGCCAACACGTTAAATCTTTCTGTGTCTTCCAATGTATGTACACCGGTATGTGTACTCAATCCTAAGGATTTCCGGGGCATACAATTTACATCATGTTCATTTGATTTTTCCAGCCGTCCGCTAACAGTGGATTTTAGTGGTAACATGCGGTTTTGTAACCATTCACCCACCGTATTGGGGAATATATTTGAAAAATCACCGGAAGAGATCCTGAAGTCGGATATTGTTGCCGGTTGGAAACAGATTGTGCCATCTTTTTGTAGTGACTGTATCGCCTGGGAATCCTGTAAAGCCGGATGCCGGGCTGCATCGGAGCAGATGGGATTATCCTTACATCATCCCGATCCGATAATTGAATTAATGGGCGAAGATGATGCTTTGTTAGAAGAACTAAAAAAAGGCAAAAAAAAGATTGGTTTATCAGAGTAAGAAAAGACGATGAAAAAAATAGAGATAGAAAGTTTAACTACTGAAGGATTAAGTGAGATAGAAGTTTCCTATTGCAAAGGATATTCCAGAATCAAGGATTATCTGGATATTTTAGTTATTAAATATTCGGGCAAATATGGTTTTGGTTCGGCTGGAAACGGAGTTGGAGATAAATGCGAAGAAGCAATCGGCACATTAATCCATGGGATCGACAGCAAAGAATCTGCAACGACCATAGAATGGATATTCGATAATTTTGAAGAGGCCTGGAGGTATGTGGAAGAAAAAATGTTATCTCTCTGAATGACGTGCTATTTGTTTATTTCGTTAATTCTTTGGGGCAAACATGAACCATTGCTACCCCTCCCATTACAGTTTTGCTACATAGCAGATCCACATACATGCTTTTATAGTCGTATATTTAAACGGTTAATAAACAGATAACCATACGATTATGGTGTTATATATTCATAAAAGGTTTTAATTTAAATCTGTGGAGACAAAAGGCCGGATTTAACCCGAAAATCATCAATAGATGGGTTTATTAGAATAAACAGCCGTAAAACCATGAAAATTTATACCAGAAAAGCTTTAAATAGCCTGACTAATATTAAAAAATCCGTTGGATTCATTATTTTAGGAGTATTGACATAATGGAAATATATGTATCTGGTACGTATAGCTAACGTTGTGTTTCATCCCGGGCAACCCCAGTACTCAAAGAAACTGACAATTAAAATGGGTATTTGTGCTTAAATAATTGAATTAAATGAGAATAACTGAAAGAAAATATTTTGACACATATAAGAAGTCAATCGGAAATCAAATTTCTAAATTAATTAAGGATTTCGATTTTACAGAAAATCGAGGGGGATTTGAATATTTGACAAAATCTTCAGCTGTTTACTCATCAAATATTGAAGGAAATAGTATCGATTTGAATTCTTATATGAATTATGAAATGAATAAGGATAAATTCAAGGTTGGAAAAGAGATTGAAGAAATTGAGAATTTGATTGAGGCGTATAGATTTGCACAGAATAACAAACTGAATGAAAAAAATTTATTGAATTGTCATAAAATATTTTCAGATACTTTATTGATAAGAAGTAAAAGAGGAAAATACCGAATTGAACAGGTTGGGGTTTTTGGAAAATCCGGATTAGCCTATATGGCAGCTGAACCAGAGTTTGTTGAGAAAGAAATGAAAGTGTTTTTTCTGGACTTAGATGAGTTAATCTCATCTGACCTTAATGAAATTGAGGCTTTTTATTTTGCATCATTGATTCATTTAAGATTAGCACATATTCATCCATTTAGAGATGGGAATGGTAGAGCTGCCAGATTAATTGAGAAATGGTTTGTTGCTGAGAAATTAGGACGTGATTTTTGGAAAATACCATCAGAGGAATTTTATAAGAAGAACCAGGAGAAATATTATGAAACAATTAATCTCGGTGTCAATTTCTATGAATTGAATTATGACAGGTGTATTGGATTTTTAGAAATGTTGCCGAATTGTCTGAAATAAAGCACGAAAGCACGATCGAGTAGCCAGCAAACAATTGAAGGGAGAAGCTCTCACAGCACTGTACGTACGGGCCGTATACGGCGGTTTCCTACATCGTCAGGAATAGCGAATTTGAACCTTTTGCCTATTATTTTTTAATAACATATAGAGCACTTACAGGAAATA
>JBNKDZ010000148.1:0-2416 GCA_050288525.1 Cyclobacteriaceae bacterium | reverse complement strand
ATCTATAAGGCTGACGATACCTTCAGAGATGATTTTCAGTTATACGGCGATGATATGCTAAAAAACGAAAACAGAATCCTCGGCTTAGGCTCAATACTTTCTACTCCCTTTATCGACAATAATATAATATATTTCGGAGATGCAAATGGAACATTTTATGCTGTAAAACTAAATCCCGAATAGTTTTCCGGAAACACATCCGAATGGATCATTCCCTGTATAACCATTTCAATATCAAGATGATATTTACGCATCATGCTATTAAAAAAATATAATCAACACTCAGAAAAGTGAAAAAAATATGTTAAATTAGTCATAACACACATAAATCCTTTGTAATAATTTTTAATGTTTAATTTTTTTCAGTCATAGTAACATGAAATGTCCGAAGTGTTTAGATCATTCCCTGGAACCCGTTGATATTGACGGATTGGTTGTCGATTACTGTGAAGCTTGTGAAGGAATATTTTATGATGAAGATGAACTTCAGAAATTGATCCTTGACACCTATCATGATGAAGTGGATATAATAAAAAAAGTCATTAAGATAGCGACAGATCACACCTTACATGAGAGCAGGAAAATTTGTCCGAAAGATCATACCATTATGAACAATGTCAATTTTCCTGTAGGCTCAGACATCATTATTGACATTTGTCCGACTTGTCACAGCATCTGGACTGACCGTAATGAGACTCAAAAGATCCTCAGGTATTTTCTGAAAATCACCGATCAGCAGATCCCTGAAGCGCTGGAAGAAAATCCTTCAGCACTTATCGAGATGATTATAAAAGACTGATAAAAACGTTTCCCTGATCGCTGTCAGTAGTTTAGCACCTCGTAACTACTGACCACAAATAGAAAACAGGAACTGCGTTCCGTTCAATTGTAGATAAAACATCATACCTGGATAAAGCGTAACCGCACATTTCTAAACAGCATTCATTTCGGATTTATAAAAACAACCGTACATCCGTATAAAACATCCCTGCTTCTTTGGCTGCCACGATGCCGGGATCGCCATCTTCAAATACCTGACAGAACTGTGGTTCAATCCCTAAATGTTCAGCGCATTTGAGAAAAGTTTCAGGATGTGGTTTCCCTTTTGAAACATCATTTTTGGATATTAATATCTCGAACAGATGTTCCATACCCAGCATTTGAACCACCTTCAGTGAATCTTTCTTCGGACTACCGGTTCCGATGGCCATTGGCAACTTTCCATAATAATTTTCTGCTATTTCGACCACTACATCAATTTTTCGGATCTCTGAAAGGTTATCCAGGTACAGCTGTTCCTTGATGCGTGTCATGGGACCCGGGTCGAAGGTGGTTCCGTATTTTTCGTTTAATAGTCCGAAGATAGTCTCTGCCGGTATGCCGGCGAATGCATAAAACTCGTCTTCACTAAAATCAATCCCCTGCGTACTCAACACTTCTTTCCATGCCTTGTAGTGCAGTGGCATGGAATCAACAAGGGTTCCGTCCAGGTCAAAGATCAGCGCTTTGGCCTCAGGATGAACTTCCGGTCTTTTCATGGCGCAAAAATACAACAAACCCGCCAATAAGCCCTTTGAAACTACATTAATTTTAGAATAAAAAAAGGTCAGTTTATGTTTTTTACAGAATCCCGTACCATCAGTGAAGTTTCCAGATAAAGGATCTTTCCTTCTTCCGAAGAAGGTTCTTTCAGCTTTTTTAGAAGGATCTTTGTGCCTTCCGAACTGATTTTTTCAATGGGTCGTTTAATGGTTGTGAGTGCCGGAGACAAATAGCCGGAGATGCCGCAATCATCATAACCAACGATACTGATCTGATCGGGGATTGTAAGGTTTGCTTCACGTATGGCTTTCATGGCACCAATGGCCATATCGTCATTCGAACAAAATACGAGGGTTGGCAATTCAGGCAGCTTCAACAATGCTTTCATTGCTTCATAACCACTTTCAATGGTATATTTTCCTTCAATGGCCAAATCCGGATTGTGTTGAACGCCTCTTTCTTCAAGTGCTTTCAGAAAACCCTGTTTCCTTCTCTGAGTCGTTTTAAATTCGGGCATCCCTTCAATAACAGCAATTTTGACATGTCCCTGATCCAGAACATAATTGGAAAGGTTATAGGCTCCAATAAAATCATCCGAAAGCACCGTAGAGACCTTTTGCTGCCGAACCTCCCGGTTTAAAACAACAATAGGAACCCCCTCCTTAAGAACATGTGCAATGAATTCATCATCTTTAGGATTCTGGCTCATCATGATGATCCCTTCGAACCTTTGATTGTTGATGCCATGAAAATTATTCAAATCATCGACAGCTTCGACAGACAGGTTGAATGCCCCTTTCAGAACTTCGTTTACCCCCCTAACGGTGTCGAGAAAAAAGTTTGCCGTCGTACCGGTTTTCAATGTTGAAAAGAA
>JBNKDZ010000147.1:0-6241 GCA_050288525.1 Cyclobacteriaceae bacterium | reverse complement strand
GAAGCGGTTGCTGAGGGGGCAATGCAGGGAATTGCCGAAACAATGACAGACAACCGAGATTATTTGTTGGACACTTTAAAAAAAAACAATCAAATAGAACTTTTAAGAAGCTATGTTCCGGACAGCTTAAAAAATAATGTGCCCAATTCCTTCTATACCTGTTTTGGATTTCGCGACTGGTATCGTTTTCCACTCGTTTATCCGTATTCCATAAATTGTGTTGACATCCGTGATTTTGGATATATTGCTGATGAACGTGATGTTATTGACATAATCAATGATGATGGGAAACAACTTGATATTTACGGTATTACAGACTTTGCATTTGATAAAAATCTGTTATTGGCCAAATTGAAATCTCCGGAAGACAACACAGACAAAGGATATATAATTTTTAATTTTATCACACAGGAGACTGAAGAATTCGACTCTGATGCGGAATTTCTGCAGCGTGCGAATGAACTCGGTTATGCCGGCCCGGATACTTTAGTGACAATTCGGGAATACGATAAGTTGTTTTGAAAAAGAAAAATTGTTAAAATCAATTGTGATAAATTAATGAAATGAATTCCAAACCTTAACCTTTTATGGAATTCAACACAAAAAGGCATCTTGCGTAAAAGATTTATGATTTTTTATAAACAGAATCCATCATGAGATATTTAGCATTAATTCTAAGTTGTTTGATAATGAGTAATGGAGTATTGGGGACCGCTCAGATTCCGGATTTACTGATTTATGAAAATGATACATTAGCATTATACAGTAATCCCCTCGAATCATATTTCAACAATGGGAATCCCCGGCCAAAATATATTAGTGCCAGCCAATGCTGGAGCACCGCCTGTTGGCGAGGATATCAGGCTATTTGGGAAGTTAAGGACAATAAGTTATATCTTAATTCAATCACGGATTGTTGCTTTTGGAAAAATTATTTAATCACCACAAATACCTTAACTGAACTGTCAGGATTAATTCCTCAGGAAGTCATTGAAAAGCTTGAGCAATTAAAAGACAAAGAATATGTTTCATATGATTTTAGAGAAAAGCTAAAAAAAGCAATTGGAAAAAGAATGTATAAAAAGTATAAGGATAATATACTTAAAGCATCAAAACAACCAAAACAAAAAAATGATCTATCAAAACTATTTCCAGGCAAAGTAGTTGATAATAAGGTTTTTGCCTTTTGGTTTTCCGGTGACCTTACTATTCCTAAAGGCAAAATGATTGAATATGTTCATATGGGGTATATGTCGAGATATGAAAGGGAATTAATACTTTCATTTGAGAATGGTGATCTGATGGATGCTATAGAATACGACAATAAATCAAGGAAAATTGATGAAGGATATGGAGTTCTTAAGGCTACATCCTACACTCTTGTTGTACCTCTTGATTTAATAGATAATGAAGAAGGATATGAATACACGATGAGTGATACTATTGAATATTCAAATAATGCTGCATCAAAATCGTTGTTAGCGTTATCCAAATTTAATAATAGTCGTAAGGAAAGAAAAGATCGAATTCTCTTAGTTGAGAATACAATTGACTCCTTATCCAACAAGTATTCCAACACGTATAACTTTAATGATAAAAAGACAGTAAAACTAAGGTGGGGAACCGGTTGCTGGATTGATGGACAAAGTAAATCAGACAATGAATCAATCAGGATTTTCACTATGTCGAACCTTAATAGTCAGGTAATTATTGAATATAAAGAGAAAAATATAAAACCGGATAGGTTTGTTAACATAGCAGATTATATAACCTATTCAGTTCGTCTGATGGAATTCGGATATTGACAAAATTCCACTTTACTTACTTATCGGATTTAGGGAATATGAAAAAAGCCATCAAATATCTTGCCTGGACCACATTTACTGGTATGTCCATAGCAAATATCTATTTGATTACTTTTCTTTTATTGAATAAAAATGCCTGGGGTTCATTTTATATTTTTATTAATTTACTAATCCAAGGATCTTACGAGAAGCTCTGTGCTCTTTTGCCCTGTGCAAATCATGCTACTTCCTCGTTTCTTTGCTCCTTTGGGCAGCTATTCTTTTATCAGCTTTAGTACTTTTCTCATATTTTTCTCTTCAATCACAATAAAATACAAGCCGGGCAAAAACCAGGAAATATTTACACAGGTACTCGTGTCAATCTGATCCGAATAAACAATAGTCCCTAATGTATTCAAAATATGGAATTTGATCCTTTTCTGAGCATCAATAAATAATTCATTCATTGCCGGATTAGGATATACTGATACATCAGGGCTGAAAGGTATGGAACTGTTAATTACATCCTCAAAAACATAGGATGCGGTTGCCTTCGCATTTCCTTTTCCTGCCGCATCTGTTACAGAATTAGCGGATAGTTCAATAGTAACAGTACCTACATCATTTGCAGTCAGGGTTATTGAATATTCAAACCCTTCTGTTAAGGTAGAAATATTGTCTATTGTTCCATTGCCAAGTGTAAAATCACTGATTTCCAGTCCTTCAACATACGTATCAAAACTTAGTAGAACGGTAGTTGTTTTTTTAATAGTTACGGGTTCGTTAACTACAAACGAAGCTACAGGACCGTTTCCGGAAGATCTATCTGATACGTTGATGGTAATGGTCTCACTATCCGAAAGATTTTGATCACTTACGATAAATGTAACAAGATAACTTCCGCTTTGTGCATACGTTGGTGTCCATGCGAATGCTCCGGTCACACCATCCAGGGTTGCACCATCCGGCAGTTTAGAGGATGAAAAACTCAAGGGATCACCATCAGGATCGGTAGCAGACAATGTGAAATTTAAAGTCTGGTTTTCTTCAATCGATTTATTCCCGATTTGAGCGAGTTCAGGTGCGGATCCGGGATTGGTATTTTCCAATACCCGTATCGTAAATGTTACTTCACTGAAATTACTACCATCTGAGGCCACTAACGTGATCGTATTAAAGCCCAGATATTTTTCTTCCGGTTGCCATACGATTTCAAAATTTCGCGGAGCGGTTTCTGTGAGATTGGCTGTTTCAGGGAACTGATCACAATAGACCTTTATCTTATCTGCAGCATCTTTATCAACAACACTAAACGAGAAACGGATCACCTTTCCTGCCATGACTTGCTGAGACCTGACATTTACAAAACGAGGGATTGACGGGTCTGCCCCTGCTTCACGATTATAAACTTCATCCAACCGGACTATTCCGATAGCTTCTTCTCCTCTTCCTGAATACAACAGGTACTCTGTACCATCCGTATCCTGAAAAACATACGGATCCCGTAATTCATGAACACCTGTTGCCGCACCTATTCCCGAAGTCTGAAGAGGTATATCTGCTCCTTCCCAGGCAAATCTTGGCTTTAGTATCGATATAGGATCCGAACTTTCAAGATAATACATATTATCACTTAAATCAGTAACCGTACACTCAATATGTTCTGGTGTTGTTCCAGAACGGCTATGAAAAATCTCAAGCTTATCTCCTTTTACCTGGAGCGCCGTGTGCCGGGGGGGCACAAGATAATTCTCAAAAGGATTTAAAATATTATCGTCATAATTTCTTCTTCTGGAAATAACTTCCCAAAGTCCCCCATTCTCCACAACATTAACAGGAGCCTGTCCGGGAGGTGGATTTTTCCATGGATATTCCGGGTCTCTGGCTTTATAAAGAATACTATATCTGTCCAGCCCATATAATTCACCTTTATATTTGAATACTCTTAAATAAAATCCTGATATAACTGTTTCCTGAACTCCCTGATTGAAATCAAGTCCGTCGGATGAAAGAGCTACACCTGTATGTTGTCCCTCAGAACCTGCTACCGTACTGCCATTATACTTCAGGTCACCATGAAAATACATAACAAACTTTTTTCGGACACTGTCTATTACAACATCAGGAGAGGCAATGTGGTAGCCAAACTTAAGTGAATCCAAATATGGCTGGGCAATACTGATGCTTAATACCCCCGCTCCCGGATTATACACTGTATAGGGCCCCATAGGGTTAGCCGCCCAGGCCATTCGAATATAATCACCACCATGATTCGCAAAATACAAATAGTATTTGGCAGAAGGATCTGCACGATCAGCCTCCGGGATCCAGCCCGGAACTGTTACCAGACAGGGACCATCAATATTATAGCCCAATTTGGGCATGCCTGTATGAATGATCGGTTCAGCCACCTTCTGTACTTTGATGCTCTGTGGGTAATTAAATTCCGTTTCCTCTGTGATAGAAGCTGCTTTTCGGGCTTTTACTTTGTATGTGTATGTCTTATCGGGTGTTAGCCCTGTATCAATATATGTGGTGTCCGTCTGCCAACCACTGTTATGCCCTCCTGGAGTTACGGATTCAAAATAATACTCTGTCCCTCCGGCAAACTCCAGACTCCGGACCGCCATTGACGTGGTAGTTTCATTTAAAATATATGGTGGAAGACACCATACAGGATACGTACGAATTTGAGAAAAACTATTGTCTGACAATAGCAACAGAAACAGATAAATGCTTAAACAGGTAATCCGACAGAAAAATAGTTTCATAGTTATTAGTATAGTAAGATATTCTTCAATTCAGATAGTTTAAGGTTAAATATTAACTATAAATACAAAAAAAAAATTCTTCTATTATAAAAACTTGATTTGGCATGAAATATTATAACGATCTGTATTTAAATTTTGGCTATCCCGGAAACAAACTCTGTCGCTGTCTGTAGTTTAGCTCAGCGTAACTACACACCTTAAATGGAAAGCAGAATCTGTGATTCGTTCTCTTTAGAGTACCCCATCTTTATAACGATAACGATTGTCTTTCGAATTACCATTTTGCCACCTCACAAGTGGCCTTATAGTCCACAAGTTCTGCTCTTTGTTTCTTAAATCCTTTTTTTGTTAATTTAATGGGTACTTTTTAAAATCCTTAAAAATATGAAACCGATTATTTTTTTATTGTTGAATTTCATCAGTGTTTTGGTTGTTGCACAGACTACGAATACAGATTCACAAAGTGATGACGAAATGGCGATCCGAAAGGTAGCACTTGATTATCTTGAAGGCTGGTACAGCGCCGATACGGCCAGAATGGCAAACGCCCTTTCGGAAGATTTGAAGAAACGGGGATTCATTATGAACCATCATACGAATGAAGAGATAATTGCTGATGCGACATATCCGCAAATGATTACATGGACAGGTGGACGGGAGAATCAATTGGCGACAGGAAATATTGAGTTAAACGTTGAAATAATTGAAATCGGAAAAAGAATTGCAAATGTTAAAACAACAACTCCGGACTTTATAGATTATGTTCAACTAGGGAAAATAAACGGGAAATGGAAAATATATAATGTGGTATGGGAGCGCAGATCCGGAGAATAATCACAACAAAACCGATTTCTCCAGATAAACCTTATCTTCAGCAAAAATAAACAAACAGCTTCCATTCGCGATACAATCAATAATTTCTCTGGAAATATCGACCGGCAGTGCCGGACAGCCCCAGCTTCTTCCAAGCCGGCCATGTTTATCGATAAAATCCTGACTTACATAATCTGCACCATGCATTACGATGGATCGTTTTCGGGCATTGTCGTTAATGCCTTTTTCCAATCCGTCAAGTCGTAACGAATAACCATGTTTGCCGTAATAAGTCTCTCCCGTAATAAAAAACCCAAGGCAACTCTTCAATGATTTCGATTGATTAGAAAAGTGTTTGGCGTAGTTCGCCCCTGAGTTCTTTCCATGAGCAACAAAACTGTGATACAGTAGTTCTTTACGCTTCAGATCAATGACAAACAACCGTTTTTCTGTTGAGGGCTTGTTAAAATCAATAATGGTCAGAATATTTTTGCCTCGTTGACCGATTTTAGTGTATCCGGACATCGCCCGATCAAACAGCGCTTTTGAAAGGATCTTTTCCAGTTTACATTCCTTCCATAGCTGGTCATTGTCCTTCATAGATTTCTTCTGGGCCCCAAAAAGAAAAGATACAGAAATTATAAACATCAGGATTTTACCATTCATGTTGGTGATTTTACGGGTTTAACGTACATTAACGATATAAAGAAATGATACATGGTATTAACGAATTTAGCGAGTGAATAATGCACCAAAACAGCCGAAAATCCTGCACATATCCTTTTGCCCGGTACATTTCCTTGATCCTTTAATCCTATTTTGTATATTTAATTAAAATATTGAAAGAAAGAATTTGCTTTTATAACTTTAAAA
>JBNKDZ010000146.1:0-3069 GCA_050288525.1 Cyclobacteriaceae bacterium | reverse complement strand
AAGCTTCCTATCCGTCAGGAGTATCTTGTTTTTTGGATGGATATCATCAGTAAAAGAAAGAAAAGTATAAATATAAAGTAATGAAGAACGAACAGGGATATTAAATTGAAATGAAAATAATATTTGAGTGCATAAAAAAACGCACCAAATCTATTTGCTATAAAAATCTATAAAGAAAAATATGGGTATTACAACCTGAAATAGTCTAATATTTGGCCTTAATAATACTCCAGTATAATTCATATTTTAATAAATCAGGTAAAATGCTATATCATAAACAAAAAATATGCAAAACAGCTCCATTTTAAAAGAAATTAATGGGAATTCAATTTATAGTTCACCATAAAATTAACAAAAACATAACATGCCAATATATGTTCTATTGCATATCCTGAATATATTTAAAAATTCAGGAGTGAAATATCTGAACATTAAATAACAATTAGGAGGATGAATATTCTGATTTTATGCACAGGAAACAGCTGTCGCAGCCAGATGGCGCATGGTTTTTTGCAGTCTTTTGATGCTGAACTTAAGGTTTTTTCCGCGGGAACAGAGGCTTCCGGAAAGCTGAATGAAAATGCTGTAAAAGTAATGGAAGAGGCAGGAGTACCTATAAGTCATCATACCTCAGATCCTGTATCCACCTATCTCGGTCAGCCATGGGATTATGTGATCACGGTATGTGGAGGGGCCAATGAAAAATGTCCGGTCTTCACCGGCAAAGTCCGGCACCGGCTTCATATCGGTTTTGATGATCCTTCACATCTGATCGGCCCCAGAGATTTTATTATGGGAGAATTTTACAGGGTGCGCGATGAGATCAAAGAAGCCTTTTTTAAACTTTATTCAGAGCAGATCAAGCCAGAGATGAATATCAAATAAGGTTCAGCGTCTCAAGGACCTTAAAAAATGCCACAAGAAACGGTACTGCCAGGAACAGGGCATCAAAGCGATCCAGAAAACCACCGTGTCCCGGTAACGTTGAGCCGGAATCTTTTATTTGGATGCTCCTTTTAAACATTGATTCCGCCAGATCACCAAAGGTACCTGCAACGACAATGATCAATCCGGCAATCAACCAGTACAAGAGTGTCAGTTCCGTGAAAAATATTGAAAGCACCCAGGCAACAACCAGATTCAGCAACATACCTCCAAAAAAACCTTCCCACGATTTCTTTGGAGATATCCGTTCGAACAATTTTCGTTTGCCAAAGCTGACACCTGCAAAATAAGCCCCGGTGTCTGTAGCCCAGATAAGTACGAGAATGCCCAAAACCAGTGAATAGTCATATTTTCCCGAAATAAAAACGATGAAATGCATCAGGGAAAACGGAAGCGCTACATATACAATCCCTAGGATGGTAAAAGCTATACTTGTAAAAGGTTCTTTATCTTCTTTGTCATACAGTTTTCGTATAAATAAAAAAGCAATTAAAGGAAACACCAGGAACAGTCCGAAACTACCGTTCAGAATACCTGCTGCGTTCAGAAACGACAGAGCATACAAGAGCATTCCGGACAGTATCCCGGCTGTTTTTAACGGACGTTTTCCATCATTTTTTACCAGGGTATAAAACTCGGTTAAGGAGAAGAGACAAATAAGGAAAAACAACACAAAATACGACCAGAAATGCCAGTATATCCCACCAATTACAACAGCAATGCCAATTATACCGATAATAACACGCTGAGTGAGATTATTCATTTTATTCAAACCTGATGTCATCTTCAATAATTTTTATGGATTGCAATACATTTTTATGCTCAACGAGTATTTCCACGGTGCCAAAATGATAAAAAGAATCTTTTTTGTTCACAGCAATCGATTCAATACCGTGTTCTTTCAGAATGCTCCGTACTATTTCGATATGTATCTCATTTGATGAGTTATAGATCGTCTCCCAGTTTTTCATGAATTCCGGTTTTTAGGACATTCATCTTCAGATAATAGATGGAAAAGATAAACAGAATACCAAAGAATATAAGATACACCCCCGGCAGAGACTCTACCGTGTCCGGATTTGTTTCAATTAAGCCTTTTTGATAAATATACAGAGCCAGAAGCGAAAAGAAGTTGTTCATGAAATGTCCGATCATAGGTATCCACAAATTGCGGGTCCAGAGGTAGAGGTATCCGAAGAGTGCACCCAGCAGGATTCTTGGTATAACACCATAAAACTGCAGGTGGATCGCTCCGAAAATAATGGCAGAAACCCATATGGCGACATGACCATTTTTATATATACGTAGCAAAACGTTTTGGAGCATCCCCCTGAATAATAGCTCCTCACCTACAGCAGGTAACAATGCCATAACAAGGACTGCAATAAGGAAGTAGGGGGTAGACTGGAATTTGGTGATATACTGGACAATGTCTTTTGCTGCATCTTCTTTAGCCCGCGCCCAGGATTCGAAGCCACCAATGTCGGGTAAATCGATGTTCATATTCCATTCGACGAATACCGTATTAACAATCATAAATGAGAAGACGATCACCATACTCAGCACCACAACCATCAAAGGCTGTGTCATGGGCTGAAAAAAAATCCTAAATGGTCTGCCAACCAGGGCAAGGTAAAAGATCATAGGAGAAGCAACAAAAGCTCCAAACGAGAATGCGCCCTGAACAACGAGAATCATGGTACGATATTCCGGATAGGCAGACGGATCACCCATTACTTTTGCCAGTGCCTGCAATCCCAGACCGGTCATCATATTACCGGCAAGTAGTGCGAGTACCGACCCGATAAAAAATGCGCCTGCCAGAGAAATAAACAACAAGGACAAAAGCTGTATCCAGGGGTTTAGCTTTTCAGAATATACGGGGTTTAATTCATTGTTATACATAATTGCGCTAAATTTACAGTAAATTTTTAAAAATACGTGGTTAAAATCGGAAAGATAGAGGTTGGGGAATTCCCATTGTTGCTTGCTCCCATGGAAGATGTCAGTGATCCACCCTTTCGTGCAGTATGTAAGGAGCAGGGAGCAGATATAATGTTTACTGAATTTATATCAGCTGAAGGTTTGATACGTGATGCTGCTAAAAGTCTGCAAAAACTGGAA
>JBNKDZ010000145.1:0-3444 GCA_050288525.1 Cyclobacteriaceae bacterium | reverse complement strand
ACCAGATGTTTTGAAAATAAAAAATGTAATGACAGAGGCTTTCCTGCCTGGGTACAGAACCTTGATTAGTAGAATTATTCAACAAAATGTTCAGATTAGCGCTTGCTGAAGGCACCATTCTCTATGTTTCTCATGCAGGACCCTCCACGCCCGGACTGGTAGATTCTTTTTTTATTTTTCGAAATATAAAATTACCCTTTAAGCCTTGAAATACTACTCAATAGCATATTTCTGAAATTGGTGTCCTGTCCGGAAAACAGAAAAAAAGGCTTCTAAGAACATACCTTTGAAGCTTTTTTATGAATTACCTTTTATATCAGTTTTTCTTCGAATATGTGTCATATACAATCCGTATCCCTTCTTCAAGTTCGATCGTATGTCTGAATCCAAACCTGTGAAGTTTACTTACATCAAGCAATTTTCTTGGAGTACCATCAGGTTTTGTGGTATCAAAACGAAGTTCTCCTTCAAATCCAACTATTTTCTTCACTAACAAAGCAAGATCTTTTATGGAGATATCTTCTCCTGTGCCAATATTGACCAGCCCTGGCTCATCATAATGTTGCATCAGATAAAAACAGGCCCCTGCAAGATCATCCACAAAAAGAAACTCCCGCATCGGACTTCCTGTACCCCATATCTCTACATGCGATTCATTGTTCTTTTTTGCCTCATGGAATTTCCGGATCAACGCTGGTAAGACATGTGAATTTTTAAGATCAAAATTATCATTCGGCCCATAAAGATTCGTAGGCATTACAGATATAAAATTACAACCATACTGACTACGATACGCATCACACATCTTAATGCCCGCAATTTTAGCGATGGCATATGGTTCGTTTGTCGGTTCCAGCAAACCGGTCAATAAATAGTCTTCCTTTAGGGGTTGAGGAGCCAGTTTCGGATATATGCACGAACTACCCAGAAATAAAAGCTTCTTCACACCTGCCAGATAACTGTTATGGATGATATTATTTTGGATCATCAGGTTGTCATAAATAAATTCAGCCCTGTAGGTGTTGTTTGCGACGATGCCTCCCACCCTGGCAGCAGCTAAAAATACATAGTCCGGTTTGTTCTCCTTAAAAAAAGCTCCTACCTCGTTCTGATTCCGAAGATCCAGATCTCCCAGTTCCCGGGTAATGATGTTGTTATAGCCTTCGCTTTTTAGTTTGCGCATAATGGCTGAACCAACCATTCCTTTGTGACCTGCTATATATATTTTGTCTTCTTTATTCATATTATTCGTGATAGTTTAATATTTTATGCCCCCCTTTCAACAAAAACTTATCCCTCTTAAATAGTTCAATATCTGCTGCCATCATATCTTTTACTAATGAATTCAGATCATATTTTGGCTCCCAGCCCAGTTTCTTCTTCGCTTTTGAAGGATCTCCTATAAGCAGATCCACTTCTGTAGGCCTGTAATACGTCGGATCAACCCTCACAACTATCTTACCGGTTTCGAGCGGATAGTCCGGATTACTGCTCTTTTTAACAAAGCCAACCTCTTCAACTCCTTCTCCTTTAAAATCCAGTTCAACACCTATCTCCCCAAAACTCATTTGTACAAAATCCCGTACTTTCGTCGTTATCCCTGTGGCTACCACATAATCATCGGGTTTATCCTGTTGTAACATCAACCACATAGCCTCCACAAAATCTTTCGCATGTCCCCAGTCCCTCTTGGCGTCCAGATTGCCAAGGTAGAACACATCCTGTAAACCTAATCCTATTCTGGCAGTGGCTCTGGTTATTTTTCGGGTTACAAACGTTTCTCCGCGTAAAGGCGATTCATGATTGAATAATATTCCGTTACAAGCAAACATATTATACGCTTCCCGGTAATTAACCGTAATCCAGTAACCATATAATTTTGCTGCAGCATAGGGAGATCTTGGATAAAAAGGCGTGGTCTCAGACTGAGGTATTTCCTGTACCTTTCCATATAGTTCGGAAGTAGATGCCTGATATACTTTGGTTTTTTCAATCATCCCCAGTAATCGAACGGCTTCCAGAATTCTCAATGTCCCCATTCCATCAACATTGGCTGTATACTCCGGTGTATCAAAACTCACCTTGACATGTGACATCGCGCCCAGATTATATATTTCATCCGGCTGCACTTCCTTAATAAGCCTTATTACATTTGCCGAATCTGTCAGATCCCCGTAATGCAGTTTTAACCGGACATCCGAATCATGTGGATCCTGATAAAGATGATCGATCCTGTCTGTGTTGAATAATGAACTTCGTCTTTTAATTCCGTGAACCTCATAACCCTTTTCAAGTAAAAGTTCTGTTAGATAGGCTCCATCCTGCCCAGTAATACCTGTTATTAATGCTACTTTCATGATTTTTCTAATATAATACCCTAAATCTAATGGTATGCTCTATATTTTTTAGTTCTTTAATGATTTTATTTTCATATCGTTTATCAACAACCAGAATCAGATATCCGATCGTTTCATTTGTTTTCAGATACTGCCCTAAAATATTGATATTGTTTCTCGCCAATACCTGATTTATTGAGGCAAGAACTCCCGGTACGTTTCGATGAATATGGATCATCCTGTGCGCATTTTCTACCGGAGAAAGCTGAATTTCCGGGAAGTTCACACTATTTGTCGATGATCCTGTATTTATATAGTCAATAATCTTTCCGGGCACAAAACTCCCAATATTCTCCTGTGCTTCGGTCGTACTCCCTCCTATATGTGGGGTAAGTATCACGTTGGCCAGATTTCTTAGTCCGGAAATAAATTCCTCTTCATTACTTTTTGGCTCTTCCGGGAAGACATCGACCCCCGCTCCGATTATTTTTCCGGATTTTATAGCGTCTTTCAAGGCTTCGATATCGACAATATGCCCGCGACTAAGGTTCAGAAATACTGCTCCGTCTTTCATTGTGTCAAATTCTTCGACACCAAATAACCCTGCATTTTCAGCCCTCCCATCAACATGCAGTGATACGACATCCGAGATGCCAAGAAGTTCATGTAAACTGGTGCATTTCCGTGCATTGCCAAGCGCCAGTTTTTCAATGACATCAAAATAACAAACGGTCATACCCAATGCTTCAGCTAATACCGAAAGCTGAGAGCCGATATTTCCATACCCTACAATACCCAACGTTTTACCACGGACTTCAAAGCTGTTATTTGCCGATTTATCCCATATCCCATGGTGAAGCTTCGCTGATTTGGTAAATGTATTTCGCATTAAAAGTATTATCTCTCCGATCGCCAATTCAACCACCGAACGCGTATTACTGAAAGGCGCATTAAATACGGCAACGCCTTTTTTCAGGCACGCTTCCAGGTCTATCTGATTGGTTCCGATACAAAATGCTCCTATGGCTATCAGCCTGTTGGCATTGGCTAATACTTTTTCAGTTACCCTGGTTTTCGACCGGATCCCAAGCACAGAGACATTCTTTAT
>JBNKDZ010000144.1:0-7988 GCA_050288525.1 Cyclobacteriaceae bacterium | reverse complement strand
AATATAGACTTGTCAGGATTAATGCCGGGTGTGTATATTTTACGTGCCGCATCCGATGAGCAGCTTTTTGAGCGAAAGATAGTAAAAAGGTAGGATTGGTTTCTTTGCTCTTTTGGCTGTTGGGTAATTGCTGATTCTTCTGCTCATTGACCGGGTCGCAGACCCTATTATTCATTTTCAGTCCGCAGTTACGCTTCGCTAAACTACAGACAGCAACTTGTAGTGATTACCCTTTGCGTACCTTCTGCGTCTTCTTCGCACTGCGTGAAACAAAATCTCAATGTTGGGAGAGACTTCTGATTTGTACCGGGCTATTAGGTTCTATTGAAATCATCAGATAAATCTTTTACAACTTTTTTTACTCACATAAGGTTCTTATTTTCGTATTAATGTAATAAACAAGATTTTATATTGGTCATGAAACAGGTAACATTACATATTCCGGATAATAAATTCTCTTTTTTCATGGAGCTTATCAAAAGCCTCAAGTTCATTAAAAGAATTGATACAGAAGAAAAGAATTCCAAAGAACAAATTTTAAATGGTTTGCAAGACGCGGTAGAAGAAGTTAACATGATCAAAGCAGGAAAGAAAAAAGCCAAACCGCTTAGTGAATTCCTCGATGAGCTATAAAATTGACACGATCTCCAACTTTCGTAAGGAAGCAAAACAACTGTCAAAAAAATACCCTTCTCTCAAAACCGATTTGAAAGAACTGGGAATTCAACTTATGGAAGACCTACTCTAGGCACATCTTTAGGAAATAATTGTTTCAAAATCCGAATGGCCATCACTTCCAAGAATAAGGGGAAATCTGGAGGAGCAAGAGTGATCACACATTTCTATGTATCCGGTGAAACTGTTTTTCTACTTTCAATTTACGACAAGGCCAACAAAGAAAGCATATCGAACAAGGAGTTACTTGCTCTATTGAAATTTATCAACAAATAGACAAGAATTTTCTGCAATAGCCCTTTTAATCCATACAACTGTTAATGACATTTCCTATACCTTCCGGGCGGATGCCTATCTGGTTTTAGTTCATAGGACCACCATCGCTTTTCCAACAACCAGCGAAAGATAGTAAAAAGGTAGGATTGGTTTCTTTCCTCTTTTGGTTATTAGCTGATCTTCTGCGTGAAACAAAATCTCAATGTTGGGAGAGATTGGATTTTAATGATATTAAGCTGGTTTTTGGTCGGCTTTGGCAATGAGTGACTTGTTTGATCTATGATGCTTCCTGACGGAAGCCCTGTCTGATTGTGGGTCGTAGGATCGCTATAGCTAATACTCAACCAGTATATAAATAAAAAAAGGCTGTCCCATATCCGAAACAGCCCCTTCTTTTTATGTTTTCGTTCTATTTCCTACTGCAACACAAAACCTGCTTCTTTGACTTCATCCGAACTCGTTCCGATAAAGACCTTAAAATCACCTGGTTCTGTGCCGTATGACATGTCTTTGCGGTAAAATGCGAGGTCTTCTTCTGTGATTTCAAATTCAACCTTCACCGTTTCTCCGTTTTTTATCAGGAGCTTTTTAAATCCTTTCAACTCTTTCACCGGTCTCGTTACGCTGCCCACCAAATCGCGGATGTACATCTGCACCACTTCTTCTCCGTCATAAGGTCCTTCATTGGTAATCTCTACGCTGGCGATCAGTTTTCCGCCCGGTTGCAAGCTGCCGGAGCTTAGGGAAATATCGGAATAGACGAACGTTGAATAGCTCAGTCCGTGTCCGAAGGGGAAAAGCGGAGTGTTTTTTACATCAATGTAATTTGACCGGAATAACCTTCTTCCTTTCGGTTCGGAATAATCTCCGGTGTATGGTCTGCCGGTGTTTTTATGGCTGTAATAAACGGGTATCTGACCAACATTTCGCGGGAATGATACAGGCAGTTTTCCGGATGGATTATAATCTCCAAACAAGACATCTGCCAATGCATGTCCGGATTCAGAACCCAGGGTAAATGCCTGAACGATGGTGGATACCTGTCCGTCAAGTTCGCTCAGATCAAGGGGCCTTCCGCTGGTGACTACCACAATTACCGGTTTGCCGGTTTGTACAATGGCATTTACGAGCTCTTGCTGAATGCCGGGCAATTTAATATCCGATCTGGAAGCGCCTTCTCCGCTCATAAATTCGGATTCACCAACAGTCAGCACAACCACATCAGCCTTTTTCGCAATTTTAACAGCTTTTGAGATATTTTTGTTGTCTTCTTCAAACACCCCACAACCTTCAGCCGTGAGAATGGTTGTCCCCGGATCAGCGGCCTCTTTTATGCCTTCAAGATACGATACAGGATGCGCCGGACTGCCAAATACCGTCCACATACCATTCATTTCTTCTTTTTTGTCTGCCAGGGGGCCAATCACGGCGATGGTGCCGGCATTTTTTGAAAGAGGAAGGTGTTTTTCATTGTTCTTCAGTAAAACAATGGAGGCCTGTGCCATCTTACGGGCCAGTTCGAGATGTTCAGCCGTCCTGATCTCCTTGGCTTCCCGTTCAGGGTTGCAATATTTGTATGGATCTTCAAACAATCCCAGATCATATTTCAATCCCAGCACATTTCGTACGGCCTGGTCGACAAATTTAATATCCAGTTCACCTGACTCCACCAATCCCGGGATTTTTTTGAGGAATATATCGCTCATCATATCCATATCCAGTCCGGCAGTTATGGCCACTTTAGCTGCTTCAGCCGAGTCTTTTACATATCCGTGAGCGATCATCTCTCCCATTGACTGCCAATCGGAAACCACCATACCATCAAATCCCCATTCTTCCCGTAGTATCTGACGTAACAGAAATTCACTACCCGTAACGGGCACTCCGTCCACTTCATTAAATGAACTCATGATGGTTTTTGCTCCTGCTTCTACACCTTTCCTGTAGGGTTCGAGATATGTCTCCCTTAGACGTCTTTCAGACATGTCAACTGTATTGTAGTCACGCCCGCCTTCGGGTGCTCCATAGGCAGCATAGTGTTTTACACAGGCGGCCATACTTGATGGGTCATTAAGTGAATCGCCCTGAAATCCTCTTACCCTTGCCATGGTTATCAATCCACCCAAATACGGATCTTCACCGGCTCCTTCAGCAATACGTCCCCATCGCGGATCTCTTGCCAGATCGACCATGGGCGCAAAATTGAAATTTATTCCGGATGCAGTTGCTTCAATAGCTGCCACCCTTTCTGATCGCTCGATCAGATCAAGGTCCCAACTGGAGGCGGTGCTCAGAGGTATTGGGAAAATCGTTTTAAATCCATGAATTACATCTGCCCCAAACACAAGTGGAATGTGCAATCTGGATTCTTCAACCGCTTTCTTTTGAAGGTTTCTTAAATATTCAGTACCGTTTATATTGAAAAATCCCGTCACTTTTCCATCCTTGATCGCCTGGTCAAACCTCGATTTATCCGGGATTTTTTCGTTTGGTCCGGTGATAATCCGATCACCAACATAAAAATTAAGCTGACCGGCTTTCTCTTCGAGGGTCATTTCGTTAAGAAGACTATCGATAAATTGTGCGCGTTTATCTGTTTTATCAGAAGATTCCGGAGATGGTTTGCATGCAAATATGAGCAATGCCAACAATAGAACAATATGTAGTTTCATAGCAATAAAAAATTTCAGGTTTATGCAAAATAGTATAATTTTCTCCTGAAAGATAATAAAAATTTATGTTTCCAAAAAAGAACAAGGAAAGCACAGGGCAAAGAGCAAAAGGCTTAGTGTTTTATTGAACACGGATTTGAAAATTTTCTACACATAATTTGAGTAAGCATTTAAGGTTAGCGCTTTAATCACTTTTATTCGAAAACTCAAACCTTGACAATATCAAACACTGAATAATATGTGTAAAGATTTTAAATAAGGATTGTATAATTATTTTACATTTGAGCACTATTGCGCTTAGTAATTAATTGAAAATGTGCCCCTTACAAACATGGAGTAATAATTGTTGTAAAAATCAACAACCCTGAAAGTGTAAAACCATTACTTTTCTATCCGGATACTAGTGTCCGTTTAATGATAAACAACATAGAAATGAAACATAAGACCAATCTGATTTCAGCCTTCATCGTTGTAGCCATACTTCTACCCTCATTTTTAAATGCACAACCTGTGTTTTTAATGCATGATAATCTCATTAATACCGGAAAAAAAATAACGCTTGCCTGGAGCGATGAAGGAGATTCATGCAAATATGATGTTTATCTTGATAACAATTCTTCTCCGGAAACGGTGATTGCTGAGAATATTCAAACAAACAACTTCATAGTGACTGTTGACAAGGCAAATCAAAAATACTATTACAAAATAGTTGTAAAAAAGAACGGCAAGAAAATATCAGAAAGTCCTGTACAAAACTTTACTCCCTGGAAAAACGCGTGTTCTCTATCATTTGACATGATAGATGTTGATGGAGGAGATTTTTTTATGGGTGATGATAATTATATAATTCTTCCGGGGTTTGAATCCTGGGGTAAAATGAATATTCCTGAGATGACCCCTATACGTAAGATATTTGTAACCGATTACAGCATTTCCAAATATGAGGTGACGTATCAGCAATTTCTTACATTTCTTAATGCAATCAAAGACTCATGGACTGTTGACATGGCTTCAGGCCAACTGTTATACCATACCGGAAAGAAATATTATTCCGGAAATGTGTTGACAGATAGTGATCCGGTTGTCTTATGCAATATTACGGATATTAATGCGGCGTTTGATTTTATGACAGACTCAAAACTGCTATGGAATGCTACAAGTTCAAGCATAAGTATTAAATCGGGATTTGAAAAATATCCAGCAAACTGGATTACACAAAATGCCATCTTTTTATTTGCCGACTGGGCAGGCATGCGTCTCCCCACTGAAGCTGAATGGGAATATGCGGCCAGGGGAGGCAACAAGTCCAGAGGATATGCCTATGTCGGCTCCAATTACGCTAAAGAAGCAGGTTGGTTTATATTTGGCGATGTCAATATGAAAAATCCCATGACCGGCACCAATAATGGTGTACCTGCCAGAAATAACAAAGGGACGAATGAAGTAGGACTGAAAATTGCAAATGAACTCGGGATATACGATATGTCCGGTAATGTAAGAGAACTATGTTCTGATTACTATAAGAGACTCCAATACAGGACACCTGAATACTTCAATCCGCTCGGAGCGTTATACTCTAATATACATTCAGCAAGAGGAGGCTCCTATAATGATATAGAAAGTGATATAATGCCACCTGCCCGATATACGGCTACCGGCAATTTTGAGTTGGGTACAACCGGCATTCGTTTGGCTGGCAATCATTCTACCGGTAAAACAATACTACTTCATGGTATCATCAGGAATCAATTTAATGAAATTCCGGGCGATGTGGAGATCTTCTGCAACAATCAAACCACAGCATTAGAGGCGACCGGAAGATATCAGTTCCAGGTAAAAAAAGGCGAATCGTGTGTTATCAGGCCATATCATCCGCATTATGAATTTTCTCCTTCTGAAATACGCATTTCAAATGCACAGCAGGTCATTACTGATAATAACTTTACTGCCTATTTTAAAAAAGAATGTAAAATATCCGGAACTGTGAGAAGAGGAAAGTATCCGCAATCTGCTCAAATCATTGGAAGTCCGCAAGGCCCTATTTATTCGGACGTTTTCACAGGAAAATATTCTACGTATGTACCTGCAAATACTACACTTACTTTACGTGTATGGCAAAACGGCATTAAACCTGTTGATACAACCATTACTGTTGGTACAACCGATATTAATAACCTTAATTTTCAGGTAGAACGATTGAATTGGTATTCTGTTTCCGGTACAGCTCCCAAAGGAACTGAAATTCTTGGGGTACCAGATAAAACAATAAGTGGTGATGGACAGTATTCCTGCAAGTTGCCTTCGGGATGGTCCGGGACACTTGTCACTAAAAAACTGGATAATATGGGTAATATACTTCAAACCAAGCCGGCCTCATATGAAATAAATAATCTTTCAGGAGATCTTAAAATTAATTTTGGCGAATCGTCAATCTTTCTTACCCATATTTCAGGAAAAATTATTGATACGAACGGAAAAATGATATCCGGCGTTAAAATCAATGGCTTTGTAATTGATATGACAAGCAATGAGAAAGGCGAATTTTGGGCAAATATAACGGAAAGTTGGAAAGGCACCATTACACCAGAACACAACGATTATACATTTTCACCGGCAAGCTATACGCTGTCATCAGGCAAAAACGATATTGTAACCAATGTAACCTTTGTTGCCACTCCAAAGTATGAGTATACCGTTGACCTAAAAGTTGAAGACTCCTATGGTCAACCCTTGCAGGGTGTCTGTTTGGAAGGTTTTGAAGAAGAAGCAAAAACAAACCTTAACGGTGAATATCGTCAGTTTCTTGATAAAACGACCAATTACACGATTACACCCAAGCTCCAAAACTACACCTTTACCCCAAATGAGATTTTGATAACAAATCCTACAGGAAATATCACAAAAACAATAGTGGCACAGAAGGTTCCTTCCGAACTTGAATTTGTGGTTGAAGAACAGAATGGGACACCTGTAAACAATGCAACTGTAACTTTTAACGGTGTCAATTATCAAACCAATGCCTCCGGGAAAATAGTGATATCAAACCCTGCCAATGGCATTTATAATTATACTGTTTCTTCCAAAAAACATATCTGTTTCCATGGAACATTGGTGGTATATGATGGTAAAATATCCAAAAAAATCATCCTCATCCTTAATGAATTAACCGTTTGGTTTGTTGATTACGACAGAACAACCGTTTTGAAATCAGAAAGCGTGATCTACGGACAATCAGCCACAGCTCCTCCTGACCCGGTTCGTGCCGGATATACCTTCTTCTGTTGGGATGTAGATTTCACTAAAGTAACCAAAGACCTGACTGTTACAGCCCAGTATAAGCAAAACGGAGTGACTAATTATACGGTAACATTTAAAGATTGGGACAAAACGATTATCAGCACACAAATTGTTGCTGAAAATAATGCAGCCATCGCTCCCCCCGAACCAATCCGTACGGGCTACACTTTCATAAAATGGGATGCGGATTTTAGTAATGTAGCAGGAGATTTGACAGTTACTGCACTATACCAACACACACTCACGGTAACCTTTAAAGATTGGGATGGCAAAACACTCAAAAGTGAAACTGTAGAATACGAAAAATCAGCTACAGCACCTTCCGAACCAACCCGTACGGGTTACACCTTCTCAGGATGGGATACCGATTTCAGTAAGGTGACCAGTGACATGATAGTAACAGCTAAATACAGCATCAACTCATACAATGTGATATTTAAAGATTATAACGGAACTGTATTGAAAACTGAATCTGTGACATATGGCAGTGCTGTAATTGCGCCATCCAAACCTGACAGAACAGGTTATACATTCACCGGATGGGACACCGATTTCAGCAACGTAACCCATAACATGATTGTAACTGCTACATACAGTATCAACTCATATAACGTGACATTTAAAGATTATGACGGAGCCGTATTGAAATCTGAATCTGTGGCACATGGTAGTTCAGCAACTGCGCCATCCGAACCTGATCGGACAGGTTACGCCTTCTCCGGATGGGATACAGAATTCAATAATGTTACTTCTGATTTAATTGTCACTGCTCAATATGAAATTACAACCTCAGTTGTTGAACAAGCAACTGAGAAAATCACTATCCACCCGAATCCGGCTTCTTACAAAGTGTATATCAATATTCATCACCCTTCAGATATTGTTATTCTTAATAGTTTAGGAAAGGTTTTGTTTAAACAACAATCTTTTCTACCCGGACAGGCCATCAATATCGAAGATCTGAAACCCGGGATTTACTTAATACGAATAAATGGCGCCAACCATAAAATGATTAAACAGTAGAATATTTAATCTGAAAATTTATTCTGACATCAAAAGATCGGAAGA
>JBNKDZ010000143.1:0-8747 GCA_050288525.1 Cyclobacteriaceae bacterium | reverse complement strand
AATAAAAAACCGGATCGCAAACATCCGGTTTTTTTATTCAATACATATTATTTTATCAGTTTCCGGATGTCTTCCGGCAATTTTGCTTTTTTGCTTCCGGGGATCGGTTTTATCAATTCAAAATTCCCAAGCTCCGGACTTTTGAATACTGAACCATAAAAATTTGGTAAATAAATACTGTTGGCTTCGAATTTCTTGTTAACTGAACGGATCTCATCCAATGTATAAATTTGTTTAAGGCACTTTTCATTATCAAAAGGACTCCAGAACATCAGCGGATCTTCCGGAGAGGTATTGCGCACATAGGTGTTGTAGTCAAACTTCTTCATCATCGGATCTTTCAGCTTGTCACACAACGAAGCCGACTGCCAGATAGCTACCATGGGTCTGTTGTATGCATCACCACCGATCAGGGTGTTGTTGACAAATTTGTGACCGAACCGCTCATCTACATCAGGCCCTGTGCTCGGGTGCCAGCCAAAGTGGTCGCCCTGGGCGCTGCGGGTATCTCTTCCGAAGATTGCCGTGCTGTTTACAAATGTGTTTTCATAGACCTGCACATTCGAGCTGTTGAGGATGAAGATCCCCTGGTCACAGTTGACGAACAGGTTGCCGGCACATATGGCACCCTTTGAGATCTCAAAGAAAAAACCGTTACTGCTGGGCCAGTACTTGTTGTCTTTAAAGGCACGTTCCACTTTTCCTACTCCCTGTATCCAGTTGTTTGTGAAAACACCGTCTACATTCCCGACATCGTACCAGATGCCATTCGAATTTGGCTGTTCGATCACCAGGTTGTCGTTGCAGGTAACACGATAGGTCTGGTTGAAGATCTTTACAGCAGCAGGATAATAGCCTGTAATGTTCTCTATGTTGTTCCTTCGGAAAATATTTTTCTCTACCAATACGTCCGAAGAGCTTAAAATGTAAATCCCTTCAGTGCTGGTATCGCTGATCTTGCAACTTCGTAACGTCAGTTTATCACCCCGCAGATACGCCGCTACTCTGGAGCAATAGGTGATCTCACAGTTTTCAATAGTGGTACCAACGACATCCTTTCCGTGCTGTGACTCATCCGACAATCCCTCAGGATCCTTGCCGTCGATCTCCATGGCACGATAGGCGTACTGGGTCAGCGTGACGCCTCTTAGGGTAAACCCTTTGCCATCGGACTTTTTACCATGGCATTCTCCCGTAATCCGGTGTATGGCGATATCGAAAGCCGTGATCTCCACCAAATGATCTGTCGGGTCTTTTCCTATGTACACCTCCTTGTTTTCGTAGTCGATGTAATATGAAAATTCATCTACTTCACCCTGCCATCCTGCCGACTGCAGGAATACACCGTCAATAAATACCATGTCGTTGTTAAAACGGTGCAGTGGTGTTTCAACACCTCTTAATTGCCTTCTCCACCACGAATCGGGCTTCATCGGAAAGAGGTGCTCCCAGGACGTTACCCACAAACCATTTTTAAGATCTGTCCACGCTTCGGCTACAAAACTGCCTTTGAGTACAGGATGCTCGCCTTTGTACGGTTGCATGGTGATGCCTTGATTCAGGGTCAGGTTGCCGGTCCGATAGGTGCCACCGCGCAGGATGATGACATCTCCCGTCACAACCTTTTTTATGGCAGATTCCAGGGTGGTTGGCTTGTCGAGACTCTTGCCTGCAGCATTGGCATCTCCGTCCGGAGCGACATAATAGATGGTGCCGTCCGTCTGAGGCACCTCGTATACCTGGCTCACCGGTCCGTAGGGGCCTCCTGACGGGAATGCATTCAGATCTGTGATGGCACATGCCAGCATCAGGGATAAGGCCACCAACGCACTTGTGTGTTTAATATTTATCATATGATGGATTGATTTGTAGGTTTAAAATGAATTTTCTTTTCATAATTTGGGTTTTCTTATTAAAATTATAAAAATGAATAATAATAAAAATACGGCTTTTAATGTTTTTTGACGTATAAATCACATTTTTATTCTATTGGCATTAATTAAATAAAATCATATGACACTACTTTATTTTTGTGGATATGCTCTGATAGCATTAATTGTTGCTTTTTTTACGATTTTCAGGAAGAATCTGCATGAGTTTTATCCTGAATCTCCTGACTTTTTCAAACGATCCTTAAAAATTATTTTAATTCCATTGGTGGTCTGGCTTGTAGGTGAATTTTTGTTGAGTTACCTGTTAAAAGGCGAATATTCCAGCTTTACAAAGGGCACAAAATTATATGCTTTTGGCTCAGGTTTCTGGATTTATTTATGGGGTGTCCTGGTGATAATTCTGGCCAGAATCGTCTATAAAGGAATAGAAATATTTATTCTGGTACGTTTTTTCCCGGAAGGGGATGCTGTTTACAGTCAAACTATTACAACTTGTAGTAAATGTGGGGCAGTCATTCAGGCAGACGCTGAAAAATGTCCGAGCTGTAAAGTGCATTTTTCTGGGGTATCTCATAGTACTGAATACAAAAACAAGGATGCTTATATAGCCTCGAAAATGAAGATAGAACATGAAGGTGCTCAAAGTACAGCCTATACAATTGAGATGAATGTTTCAATGATCGTATTTATTCTGTTCTTTATTTTTTCATTTGTATGTGTACCTCTGGTTTCAGTGAACAACATTGTCAATTCACCCAGCTATGCCATTAGCGCGATTGAAAAAATTAATAGCGAAACCGAGCTTGTTAATATTGCCGAAAACAGCAGCAGACTTTTTTACCGTATTGCAGCAATAGAAAAGCTAAATTCAAAAAATACCATTGGGAATCTTGCCACGAACGACGAAGAATACATCATTCGCCTGGCTGCAACAAAAAAATGTGATGACAATAAACTATTAGGTCGTATTGTAATAAACGATGAACAATCTGTAGTGCGATTAGCAGCACTGAGCAAAATTACCGATCCGGAATTGCTGGCTGAAACAGCTATTAAAAGCGAAGAACGTGCAATGGTTAAATTAGCAGTAGAGAAACTTGAATCACAGCAATTGCTTATCAATGTTGCCGCGAAAGCCAACGAAACGCTGGCCAGAAAAATGGCGACATCCAAGATCCGGGATCAGGAAACACTTAAACAGCTATTTCAATATTCATCCAAACATGATGTACGGATAGCAGCTCTGTCGGGTATTACTGATCAGGAATTATTTTCCGAACTGGCAACAAGTGGCAACAAGTATAGAAAAGGTATACGAAGTAAAGCCATTTCCAGACTTACCAATCAAGAATTACTATTCGAAATAGCGAGCTCGGATAAAGATAAATATATTCGGAGATTGGCGTTGAAAAATATTACCAACCAGGAGAAAAGATTAGAAATCATCGAAAATGATAAGGATCCGGATATAAGGGCAATGGCTGCGCTGGAAGTAAATGATGAAGCATTATTTAAGGAGTTGCTTATGAATAATGAAGATCCGGAAATATGTCGGGCTGCATTATTAAGAATTAAAGACCAACAGCTATTGGAGAAGCTGGTAAAGGATAAAAAGGAAGAAAGTTCAATCAGAAGTGCCGCCATATCCAGATTAACCAATCAGGATTTGCTAAAAGAAATTGCTATGAGCAATGAGAATTATATGACCAGGATCAAAGCTTTAGAAAAAATAACAGACAAAACCATTTTAAAAGACCTGGCACGTAACGATAGCGACATGAATTTGAGAAGAGACGTCATCAGGATGCTGGATGATCCGCTCTTGTTGTTGCAGTTATCCCTGACAGGCAAAAAGAATGGTGAAATTGCTGAGAAAAGGTTTGCAAGCATATGATTATCAGACGTTTTTGTGATAGAGGGAGAGGCATTTGATTGTAATTATAAAATATCTTCAGGATTAGCTCGTTGGTTATCAAATAATACCTGTTTTGTTATTTTAACCGTTAAATGACATTTTAATGAAAAAGATCCTCCGTTTTTTTTGGTGTTATGCTTTAATCCACTTCATATTTCCTGTATCCGCACAGGAAGCTTACGTGGATGAAGTATTCTTTGACGACTTCAATGGTAGTGGCGTCGAGACGTCCGTCTGGCAGATAGCCACCTGGAAAGAGCATGGTGGACAGACAGGCACAGACCGGTGTTATGTGTCTGACGGAAAGCTGAACATGGTGTTTATCAACGATTCGCAAGACGGCTTTTTGAGCGCCGCCATCCAGACCCGCAATGAATTTCTCTATGGGCGGTGGGAAGCCCGGCTGAAAGTTTCCGATGTGCCGGGGGTACTAAACTCCTTCTACACCATCGACTGGGACAATACCGCCGACAACACTTCCGGAAGTGACGGAACGAAAGAAGAGATCGACATCGAATTCCTGACCTATACCTTTGACAACAATGAAGGCGAAGTACATTTTGCTGTCCATGCAGAAGGCCTGACAAGCTTCAACACCAACCCCGATATCGCCCTGGACTTCAACCCTTCCGACGACTTCCATGTCTGGGGATTCGACATTCAGCCCGATTACATCGAGTGGTTTGTTGATGACCGGGTGCTGCTGCGGTACAATTACAGCGAACACGATGTATCGATCACCTCCCCGTATCAGTTGAAGTTGAACGTATGGTCTGCCGTTAACTGGATCAACGGCCCCCCAACTCCCGATGTGGAGAGCATCTACCAGATCGACTGGATACGGTTCACCCCCTCCACCGTCACACATACGGCAGAAAAAAACGATTTTCGTGTAGGTCAGAATTACCCCAATCCGTTTACAGACAAGAGCACCATACCGGTGAGTTTGGTTAAACCTTCGAAAGTAGTTTGTAATTTGTACAACAGTACCGGTAAAATGGTAAAGACTATAGCCAATAATTACTACCAGCCTGGTGAGCATAATATCGATTTGTCATCAGAGCTTCTTGAACCCGGAATTTATTACTATACCATTTTTGTTGGCGATGAAAGGATTACGGGAAAGTGTTTGTTGGGGAGGTAGGGGATTCGTAGCAAGTACCTATACTGTTGTGGTGGATTGGTGAGATTTGAATCGTAAATTGTATGACATGAGTTTAAATTTGATGTTTACAACAAAATGCTTATCTTTGGCATTACTAACTTAAGAAGATAGTATGATTGTTTCATTTGGGTCAAAGGATACTCTAAAGATTTGGAATGGAGAACGAGTTAAAAAAATACCAGCTGAAGTTCAACAGGTTGGACGAAGAAAATTGAGGATGATAAATAACTCTCAGAACTGGTCAGACTTGAGAATTCCGCCTTCAAACCGACTTGAAAAATTAAAGGGTTCCGATTTCTACAGTATAAGAATCAATGATCAATGGAGAATTGTATTTAGATGGGTTAATAATAATGCTCATGACGTTGAAATTGTTGATTATCACTAAAAAAGAAAATGAGAAATGGAAAAATTAGCAAATATTCATCCAGGAGAAATTTTACTTGAAGAATTTCTTATACCTCTGGAAGTAACCGCGTATAGACTTTCGAAGGATACAGAAATACCTCAGACTCGAATATCTCAGATTATAAAAGGAAAGAGACGGATTACAGCAGACACAGCTTTAAGATTGTCTTCTTATTTTGGAACGACTCCAAAATTTTGGTTAGGCTTACAGGATGACTTTGATATTGAGGTAGAACAGGAAATGAAAAAAGAAATTCTAAGTAAAATAAAAAAGAAACGCACCACAACAAGTATGTAAACGAAATTATTCCACAGTCTTACCCACATCCAAAATAACTTCGTTTACGTTAGCTGTAAGTAAAAAAAAGAACAGTAAGTATAGAGAATATTGGCTCATTGATATACCAATGCATAACATTTCTACTGTATAAATCCACAATTGCCATTAAACCCAGAATCGTCAAGGGAGGTTATGAACCTATTTGGGCCTAAATAAATATTTTCTTGATTCAGTTTTGATTATCCAATCCGTTTACAGACAAGATCACCATACCGGTACTTCTGACCAAACCTTCGAAAGTAGTTTGTAATTTGTATAACAGTACCAGTAAAATGGTAAGGACTGTCCTCAGAGCTTCTTGAAACTGGAATTTATTACTATGCCATTTTTGCGGGCGATGAAAGGATTACGGGGAAGTGTTTGTTGGGTAGGTAGGATATTTGTTTAAAAACGCTTAAATTGCTACTTGTTTTGGCGAGGGGATAATGGTTTTTTTTGGTTAATTTAAATGGGGAGGATAATGTAAAAATTTCCTGACTTTTATGTTTAAAAACATGTATCCTTTATGCCAGCAGCTATTTTGATAAATTCATGTAATGCTTTGTTTAAGTTTTTTAATAAAAGTATGTGCTATTCGACTGGAATGGGGGAAAGACAGCATATACGCAAACATTAAGAATAAAGAAGATTTTTTTATCAATAATTCAATTATTTATGCGTCTACATGCAATTCTTGTTTTCTTTTCATTAGCAATGCTACTGTACTCCAGCTGTGCAAAAGTTAATAATTCAAAAATGCGGAAAAAGGATTTAACTGAAATAGTTGAAACGAAGGTTAGTCATTTTTTGGAAAGTATTCCAGATGAGTACTTATATAATTTTGGCATAAAGGGCCAGGCAGAAATTAAAAAAGCAACTACTGGCAATCCAATTACTGTTTATAACATTGTAGAAGACAGCTTATTGCCTACAAACACATGGCGAGTGCCTCTGGAAATTGATGAAGAGTATAAAGTGTTATTAACTCTATCTAAGGATGTAAATGATAATTACGAAATCGTTGATTTTGGAGCAAAGGTATTGGCTAAAGAGATCTCTACAGTAGATCATGAAAAGGACTTTAAAGGGATGGTCCGAATTTATGAATTACGTCAGGATTTTTTCGTTTTTGAAAACAATAAAGGAGAACTTAAATTTCAGCCGATTCCAAACACCGGGAAAAACAGGTTTACAATGAAAGAAATAATAAAAATGATGAATTAACAAAACATTATGAAAAAGGCATTTATATTTTTTGTATTAATCTTGTCTGTAATTGAATTGAAATCTCAAGTGTTGGATGTAAAAGAAATTACTCAGAGAAAAAATCAATGGTGTTGGGCGGGTGTTTCTGCTTGTGTTTTGGATTATTATTGCGCAACAACATCTCAGTGCGAGATAGCAGAATATACTAGAAATGTAGCTACATGGCATGATTTCGGTGATGTAGATTGTTGTACTGATCCTACTCAAGGATGTAATTATTGGAATTATAATTGGGGTGAACCAGGAAGTGTTAAAGATATTTTAGAGCATTTTGGAGGCATTTATAATTATGGCATAATTAATTCTCTGACTAAACCTCAAATAATATTTGACATTCAAAATAACAGGTTATTTATAATTCGTTGGGAATGGAATAGTGGTAATGGCCATGTTATTGTTGGTCATGGCATTGTTGATGACAATATTTATTATATGGATCCCTGGTATGGAGAAGGCTTGAAAATAGCTGATTATGGATGGGTATGTAGCAGCAGTGATCATAAATGGACTCATACAAACCGATTAACAATTACTCCTCAATTAAAATTACCTGATGCTGAAACAATAGCGGGTCCAACAACAGTTTGTCAGGGGGAAACCTCTGTAACCTATGAAGTTCCAGTTATTGCTAATGCAACTTCATATAATTGGACGTTACCAGACGGTGCGTCAGGTACGAGCACGACAAACAGCATTAATATTGATTATAGTACTTCAGCAATTTCAGGTGATATTACGGTAAAAGGAGTAAACAAATGTGGAGAAGGGGCAGCTTCAACTTTGCCGATTACTGTGAATGTTTTACCTGGCTTAGCAGGAACATTAACAGGTCCAACAACAGTTTGTCAGGGCGAAACCTCTATGACCTACACAGTGCCAGCAATTGCCAATGCAACTTCATATGATTGGACGCTGCCAAACGGAGCATCAGGTGCGAGTACGACAAACAGTATTAATGTTGATTATAGTATTTCGGCAATTTCAGGTGATATTACGGTAAAAGGGGTAAACAGTTGTGGAGAAGGTGCCGTTTCAACGTTGCCAGTAACAGTGAATACCAAACCAACTACTCCAACTATTACATTAAATGATTCTATTCTAGAATCTGATTCTCCAAACGGCAATCAATGGTATGACCAACATGGGGAAATTAGTGGTGAAAAGGATCAAAATCTTACGGTAGAAAAGGAAGGTGCTTATTATGTGTTGGTTACCCTTTCAGGTTGTACTTCTAATGCTTCAAATGTTATTGATGTGGAAATAACAGGTATTGATGTTCCTCATGAAAATAGAAATATAAAAATCTATCCAAATCCTGTTTCTAATGAATTAACACTGGAAATAGAAGGTAATAATAAAAAGTTACATTATGTGATATTGAACTTTAGCGGACAGATTATTCAAAAAGGATTTTTAATGGAAAAAACGATCATTCAAACATCACATTTTACCTCAGGAGTTTATTTCATAAGACTTGAAAATGGTAAAACTTTTGAATTTCATAAGATAATTAAGGAAGAATAGAGGGTCAAACTTTCACAATACAAGGATATAACTGTTTGGAGTGTGCGTAAATAGCAAGAGAAAAGTTGATTGATGAGAATTGAGTTGGTGTAATCAGATTTATGAGATTTACGATTTGGCTAATGTTTTAACTGAGAAACGATTTTTAGAGATTAATTTTAAGCCGGTTCGATTAGACAGGCTGAAAGACATGATAGCACAAACAGATTTGGAAATGACGGATATCTATGGAGATTATTTGTATGGCGAATTTAAAAG
>JBNKDZ010000142.1:0-2605 GCA_050288525.1 Cyclobacteriaceae bacterium | reverse complement strand
GATGGTGGTGCCAAATCAGCCCCGGTTTTTCAGAGAAAACGACAAAATGTTCTTTTCGGCCAAAATCACCAGCATGACCGATGAAGATCTGTCCGGAGAGGCCCGTCTGGAGTTTTTCGATGCTCTGACGATGAAGTCTGTGGATGTTCAGATGAAGAATACGGAGAAGCAGAAACCCTTTTCTGTAAAAGCAAAACAGAGCACCAGCCTGGAATGGAGCATTGAGATCCCCGAAGGATTGCAGGCCCTTACCTACAGGATCGTAGCCAAAGCAGGCAACTTTTCGGATGGCGAGGAAATGACGTTGCCGGTAGTAACTAACAGAATGCTGGTAACGGAAACCCTTCCACTCCCGATACGTGGCAAACAAACCAAAGAATTTCGGTTCGACAAGCTGGTAGATAATACATCCACCACCCTGAGAAACCAACGATATACGCTGGAATTTACTTCCAATCCGGCATGGTATGCGGTTCAGGCTTTGCCGTATCTGATCGAGTATCCGTATGAATGTACCGAACAGACATTCTCCCGGTATTATGCCAACTCGATCGCGTCGCATATTGCCAATTCCAATCCTAAGATCAAGCATGTTTTCGACACATGGGCAACCATACAGCCGGATGCACTGTTGTCAAATCTGGAGAAAAATCAGGAATTGAAGTCGGCACTGCTGGAAGAAACCCCCTGGGTGCTGAATGCAAAAGACGAATCACAACGTAAACGTAACGTAGCCCTGCTTTTTGACCTAAACAGGATGGGCAATGAAATGGAACGGGCACTTAAAAAGATACAGGAAGCCCAGACAGGCAACGGCGGATTCTCCTGGTTCAAAGGATTGCCCGAAGACCTGTACATCACCCAATACATCATCACCGGAATGGGACATCTCGATGTGTTGGGCGTGAAAACAGTTCGCGAAGATCAAAGAACATGGAATATGATCCTGAAAGCACTCAGCTATCTGGATAATAAAATGAATGACCGGTACAGGTATCTCAAAGCTCAGGCAGAGAAAGGATTGCTGGATCTGGAAAAATACAAGCTTGGATACACCGAGATTCAGTATCTGTATATGCGGGGCTATTTTAAAGATGTGGAAATACACGCCCGCCATAAAGAAGCAATCAACTACTTCCTGAAACAGGGAGAAAAATACTGGCAGGAAACCAGCATCTATATGCAAGGTATGGTAGCTCTTGGCTTGCACCGGTTTGACAAAAAAGAAGTCACAAAAACGATCATCAAATCCTTGAAAGAGCGTTCCCTGCATTCTGAAGAGATGGGTATGTACTGGAAAATGAATTATGGGTATTTCTGGTACCAGGCCCCGATTGAGACACAGGCCCTGATGATCGAGGTGTTTGACGAAGTGGCGCAGGATCAGGAAGCTGTTGAAGACCTAAAAGTATGGCTATTGAAACAAAAGCAGACCCAGGACTGGAAAACTACCAAAGCAACGTCCGAAGCATGTTATGCGCTGCTAAGACGTGGTATGGATGTTCTGGCCAGTGACAAGATCGTTGAGGTGACAGTGGGCAATGAAGTCGTAGACCCAACAAAACGGGAAGACACCAAAGTAGAAGCAGGTACCGGATACTTCAAAACCGCATGGACAGCTTCTGAGATAACCCCTGAGATGGGTAACATCAAGGTGAAAAAGACCGATGAAGGCGTAGCCTGGGGTGCAGTGTACTGGCAATATTTCGAACAACTGGATAAGATCACGCCGGCAGAAACGCCGTTGAGCATCAAAAAACAGCTCTTCCTGGAGAAAAACACCGAGCGTGGACCGGTTATTACACCTGTCAATGAGAAAAATGAACTTACCGTTGGTGACCTCGTGAAAGTACGGGTGGAGATACGTGTCGACAGAGATATGGAATATGTACACATGAAAGACATGCGTGCCTCCGGATTTGAGCCTGTTGAGACCTTGTCGACATTCAAATATCAGGACGGCCTGTACTACTACCAGAGCCCGAGAGATTTGTCCATGAATTTCTTTATCGGCTGGTTGCCCAAAGGAACGTATGTTTTTGAATATCCGCTGAGGGTAAGCCAGAAAGGCGATTTCTCCAATGGCGTCACCACCATTCAGTGCATGTATGCCCCGGAATTCTCAAGCCATTCCGAAGGGATCAGGGTTAAGATGAAGTAGGAAGTGGAAAGTAAGAAGTGGAAAGTGGAAAGTGGAAAGTGTGAAAGTGGAAAGTTGAAAGTGGAAAGTGTGAAAGTGGAAAGTTGAAAGTGGAAAGTGGAAAGTGACAGTGGAAAGTTGAAGCGTGTATAGAAACAATAATGCCGGCATGAAATGTTGATTTTGTGCCGGTTTTTCACTGAATACGCACCAATACGCTACATGAAATGATGAATAAAAAGTGCATTTGGATCATTTTATGGAGGTGTTAAAAAGGGGAGTTGCTGGCAGGTCAGTTTAAGGAATTAATAGATTTTATTTTTTGAGACTATCCTAAAAAGTGTGTAAATGGATTCGGCATATTTCCTTAACCACTTTCTTGGGTAAAGATAATAAACGGCCGTTTACTGTCAAGGGCAAGACAAGTGGCCTCCGGCCACCCTTGACAGAAATCGGCCTTTTTAT
>JBNKDZ010000141.1:0-7735 GCA_050288525.1 Cyclobacteriaceae bacterium | reverse complement strand
TGGGCATAATACAGCTGATCCCTCAGATCCTGATTGCGTATATCAATATGGAATGGCTCATTCCGAAGTATTTTGCCAAAAAAAAATACTGGAAATATATTCTGGGGGTTGTGATCTGTTTTATGAGTTTATATATAATTTATACAACTTTTATTCCGGGTCTGGTTTCTGAAATCCTGGACATCCCCCCTCCTCCAAACTACGGGCGCCATGGTAACAGGCCGAGTGGTTCGATGTATAGATTTTTCATGCATAGAGGCAGCCTGATATTCTTTTTTACACAGAATACTGCTGTATACTTTTTGTCAACGGCTTATAAAACCATTCAGATTGCCGCTCAAAAAGAAACAGAAACAACACGTCTGCGAAACGAAAACCTGCAGACGGAACTTAAATTTCTCCGGTCACAAATCAATCCGCATTTTTTGTTCAATGCCCTGAACAACATTTATACCCTGTCAGTAATTAAGTCCGACTCAGCTCCTGAGATGATCCTGAAACTGTCGGAAATGCTACGGTATGTAATTTACGACTGCAACGAAGAATTTGTGCCTCTTGAAAAAGAAATCAACTACCTGAAAAATTATATCGATTTGCAGAAATTGAAAGACGATAAAATAACAAACATTACGGTAGACATTGATACCAGCAACACCAATCTGATGATCTCTCCGATGCTATTGATCCCTTTTGTGGAAAACAGTTTCAAGCACAGCAAGATCGAAGATCTTAAACAAGGCTGGATAAAAATAATGCTGAAAACAGAAAACCGGAAGATTGAATTTCATATCCGGAACAATATGCCTGATAAAAGCTTTACCAAAGATAAAACAGGAGGAGTAGGCCTGGAAAATGTCCGGCGCAGGCTTGAATTGCTATACCCAAAGAGTCATAAGCTTATGATTGAACAAGAACAAAATACATTTATGGTATCCTTAACCATTCAGTTATGACCTATACCTGCCTGATCGTAGATGATGAACAACTGGCCCGAAAACTGATGACCGAATATATTTCCAAGGTACCTCAGCTTGATCTGAAAGGCACATGCAAAAATCCGCTGGAAGCCCTTGAACACCTGAACAACGATCCGGTCGACATACTGTTCCTGGATATTCAGATGCCTGATCTTACCGGTATTGAATTGATCAAATCCCTTCCAACCAAACCTGTAACTGTGTTTACAACTGCCTATTCGGAATACGCCCTGGAAGGATACCAACTGGATGTGATCGATTACCTGGTAAAACCCTTTTCTTTTGACCGCTTCGTCCAGGCAGTAAATAAAGCAACAGAACTGGTAAAATTAAAAAAGAACGCAGGTGTTACGGATGCAAACAACAAAACCATAAGTCTTTATTCCGACCATAAGATCTACAAGGTCCCTTTGGATGACATTGAATATATTGAAGGACTGAAGGAATATGTCTCCTATTACACACATGATCAGCGTATAATAGTATTGCAATCCTTAAAACATATTGAAGAAATCTTACCGGAGAATGAATTTATGCGTGTCCACAAGTCCTATATCGTTTCGGTAAGCAAGGTTAAAAGTCTTACAGGCAACCAGCTGCAGATCGGGAAGAAACTTATTCCGATAGGACGAAGTTACCGCGAAGAGGTGATAAAAAAGATATTTAATCAATAGGATCTGAATTGGTCGTTCAAATCGCTAATTCCTGTAACAATATTTCACAATTTCTTTAGATTTAATAAATTATTGTCTATACCTTTGCATTTCTTATCATGAAGCAAAAATACATGAGAATCAACATTTCCATTAGTACAACGTCGGTCACAATGATCCCCGGCGGCATTTTTACCTGCTAACAACAGCAGTCAGGATATAAAAATGCAATCAGGATCTTCCCGGATCCATTCATGTAGTTTAATCACCATTTGCTTCTTTCAAAATGAATAATTTCTTAAAAAATACTATTTACAGGTCAAATCATCATGTGTCTGGGTTCCGAAGGTTGTGGAAAGACATTCTGGAGTCAATTACCGGATCAGAACGGGATTATACGCAGGGATCACTGGGCAGGGCCATCTTTTTGTTATCTGTACCCATGGTGCTCGAAATGTCCATGGAGTCGATCTTCGCCATAGTGGACATAAAATTCGTCACCCGGCTGGGAGCTGACGCCGTCGCAACAGTGGGCATCACCGAATCGCTTATGACAATTGTCTATGCCATCGGTTTTGGATTCAGCATGGCAACAACAGCAGTTGTATCAAGAAGGATCGGAGAAAAGCACAAAAGAGAGGCCTCTGTAGCTGCTGCCCAGTCGATTGTTATTGGGATCCTCGTTTCAATACTTCTGGCAATACCGGGATTGTTTTATGCCAAAGATCTTCTGATACTGATGGGCGCCTCAGAAGAAATCATATCGGAAGGGTATATCTACCCGGAAATCATGATAAGCAGCAATATCGTCATTATGCTTCTTTTCATAATCAATGCGGTGTTCAGAAGCTCCGGCGATGCTGCTATCTCCATGAGGGTATTATTCCTTGCCAATATTTTAAACCTGATATTGGATCCGCTTCTGATCTTTGGCCTTGGACCTATTCCGGCACTGGGATTAAAAGGTGCTGCCATAGCCACCGCCACGGGCAGAGGGCTGGCTGTACTATATCAGTTTTACCTGCTGTTTAAAGGCAACGGACGTATACGACTCAGCATCGCCGATTTTATACCAAGATGGAAGATCATACATCATCTTGTCAATCTTTCTTATGGCGGGATCGGGCAGAACATTATTGCTACTTCAAGCTGGATCGTACTGATGCGGATTATGAACAGTTTTGGAAGTGAGGCTGTAGCAGGTTATACCATTGCCATCCGGATCATTATATTTTCGTTGCTGCCCTCGTGGGGTATTGCCAATGCTGCATCGACGCTGACAGGGCAAAACCTGGGTGCAAATAAACCCGACAGAGCCGAACGATCTGTATGGGCGACTTCGTATGTAAATGCCGTATTCCTGTTTTTAATCGGACTAATAATGATCTCCTTTCCGGAATTCTTTATCCGGTTACTTACAGATGACGGCGAGGTCGTGAAACATGGAAAAACAGCTTTGCGGATAATCAGCTACGGTTATCTTTTTTATTCTTTCGGTATGGTGATGCCCCAGGCATTTAATGGTGCCGGAGACACGAATACCCCTACCTGGATCAATTTCTTCTGTTTCTGGTTAATTGAGATCCCGCTTGCATATATACTTGCACTATACTTCCATTGGGATGAAAAAGGGGTTTTCTATGCGATTGTTATAGCCGAATCATGCATGGCGTTAATGGGTATATGGCTATTCAAACGGGGTAAATGGAAACTGAAAAAAGTCTAGATTTTAAGTGGAAAGTGGAAAGTGGAAAGTGGAAAGTGGAAAGTGGAAAGTGGAAAGTGGAAAGTGGAAAGTGGACCATCCCTAAATAAAGCCTTATTTAGGGATGGTCATACTACCCTGTGCTCTATGCAAAAATCCTTACTCCTTAATTCGTTTTTCATTACTAAATCTTGCAATTGCAACAATAATGTTTCATATTGTAACTCTTGTGTTACTTATTGATAAATTAAGGTTACATTTATGAAAAATTCAATTGTTGAAAAATATGCATTGCGCAAAAAGAGATCCATAATCTGGTTTACATCGGGGTGGTCAATATGGTACGGTAGTTTTATTATTAAGGATTTTATCCGGGATCCGTATTTGCTTGGGGCCATTGTCCTGTTAGGGTTACTGGGAGGGGTTTTATTTGCAAAAAACCTTCTTGGTATGTTCCGGTTAAAAAAGCAAATTGCTGCTCAAAAAGGATTGGAGGAAGTGCTTAATGATGAAATGGTTCAGTATAACAGGCTTATGGCCTTCAGGACATCGTACCTTATTACCCTGGCTCTGATAGGAATAATGAACCTGATTGCCGTTTTTATGTCATCCGGAAATGTAATTACATTACAAATACTTTTATTTACGGCTGTATTATCCGGACTGATATCTTTTATTTTTTATGACAAATGATCCTTACCAACAAAATTAAGATTCACAGAGCCATCAATAATCTGACTCAGGAGGAGCTAGCAGAAAGAACAGGTGTAACCCGGAAAACGATTAATACAATTGAAAATGGAAAATTCGTTCCGTCAACGATCCTGGCCCTGCGAATTGCACAGGCATTTAACGTTCGGGTGGAAGATGTCTTTCAGATTGAAGAATGATTGTCTGGAGCTTGATTATTGCGCTCACATAAGATCTCTGCGGTGTCGGGTCACTATCTCTCTTGACTTCTCCGAAGTCAAAATGGTCAATCTCACTCTTTGCCCTTTGTGCTACGCTCTGAGCGAAATCCTTGCTCCTTGTCCCTTGTTCCTTGTTCTTCTCTTGCAATCGCAATAACTTCCTTTCCCGGCATGGCAAGCGCATGATCATGATGTCCGAGCACAATTCCGTGACATTCCGATTTTAACACTTCTTCCACCACTCCGAAGGCATTATACACCCTGGCAACCGGTTGCTGGGGTTTAATTTTCTGTGATGGCTTGACCAAAAAGCGCAGGATGCCACTTGAAGAACACAGCGGCCGGTTGTGGTATTTCAGTAATTTGGTACTCAGGTTCAACGAAGGACCGGTCTGCGGACCATTCGGCACTTCTTCTGAAACCATATTCATATCCTTCATTATATTCAGTATTGCCTGAACACAAGTCGTAATATGTTCTTCTATTACAAGATAGGCACCACCTGCTTCCATTGTAAACGCAGGAATGCCTGCCTGCACCAATGCTCCGGCCAACGACCTCGAACTCTGAATTTCCTCCGAAACTGATTCCTCTGTTGCCAGCATTTGTGATGAAAGCACATGATCAATGGTTTTTCCCCTGATGTCTGAATCTGAAAAAACATTTTCAGGATCGATAATCATATACGGTATGGACCTGATCCAGTCGTTGTGAATATCAATTACAAGATCCGGCATCGTCCGAACAATAGCTGTAAATAATTTATCTGCAATCCGCTCACCCATACTGCCTTTGGGATTTCCGGGAAAACAACGGTTCAGGTCTTCCCGATCATTATCGACAAAGCGCGAAACATTTTCAAATCCCAGCGAATTGACCAGAGGAAAAGCATGTACTGCTCCGTTCAATAATCCGGACTTCCGTATTATTTTAAAAAGTTCATGTATAATTACCACCCCTCCCACTTCATCACCATGAATGCATCCTGTAAGCCAGATCACTGGTCCGGGCGTAGCACTTTCAAAAGTCATTACCGGAATACGTCGCTGGAGGATCTCCCGTAAACCGAAAATATTTATATACCGATGTGAGAACTTCATAGTACAGGAATAATTTTGCTTCTAATATACCTTAAAACCGGAATTAATCCTTCTATCACACTACAATGATCTAAGTCTCTATGTAGAGTTTTTTCTTTAATTATGCTCGCTTTGCCATATTAATTACTTAAATTACCAATCGATCAAAACATATATAATTTGTTCAAATAATTGTTTTTTCGATTAAACTAATATTAAGACAAGATTTTTTACAAAGATGACAGACAAACAATGGAATGAACTAAAACAGGTTGTGAATGGAGAAAAACTTGATTCTTTGCCTGTAGGATTTATAATTGACTCACCCTGGTTGCCAAATTGGTACGGAGCACCGATCCTCGACTATTTTACGAATGATGATATCTGGTTAAAAGCCAATTTAAAGGCAATTGAAACGTTTCCTGATGTGATGTTTCTACCCGGATTCTGGAGTGAATATGGAATGTGTACTGAACCGTCGGCTTTTGGTGCTAAATGTGTTTTCTGGAAAAATGAATTTCCGTTTGCAGACAAAACCATCCAGTCATCTGCCGACATCCAGAATATCAAACTGCCAAATCCTGAAACAGATGGCCTTCTGCCTTTTATGATCAACAGGTTGCTGAAATTACAACCGGCAATTGAAGATGCGGGCCATAAGATCCGGTTTTCTGTTTCCCGAGGACCACTGAACGTCGCCTCTTTCCTCATGGGAACCACTGAACTGCTCACCACCATGATGATGGAACCGGACAGCATCCATCACCTTATGCGCATCATTACCGATTTCCTGAAAGCATGGCACAAGCTCCAGATGGAAGTTTTCCCAAGCATCGATGGCATTATGATGCTCGATGATATCGTAGGGTTTGTGGGAGACGAAGAATTCAAAGAATTTGGCTACCCATATCTGAAAGAAATCTATGACATTCCTGCAAGCATAAAACTCTTTCATAACGACGCAGACTGCACTATTTCGGTAAAATATTATCCGGAACTGGGCATTAACCTGTTCAATCCGGGAACACATATGACCCTGGAAGAAATCAAGGCAGCAACAAATAACAATATGGCAATACTTGGAAACATCCCTCCGAGAGATGTCCTTGCTGCCGGTACTCCTGAAGATGTCAAAAATGCTGTTAAAAAAATGCTTGCTGAAACAAGCGATCATTCCCGACTGATCCTTTCCAGTGGTGGCGGAATGCCTCCCGGTGTCAGTACTGAAAATATCAGGGCTTTTATTGAAGCTGCGAAATAATTTAACACAGAAACATATATTAAAAAAAGTCAATTACCGGTGGTAATTGACTTTTTATTTGTATCATTTTTTCCGATAAATTCTTAATCGATAAATGTAAATCCTACTACAAACAACATATAGCTGGTTGTGTTAAGATCACCGGTTTTAAATCCGTTCTGATACCGGACGCCCAGATTTATTCCAAGTGAAAAGTCAACCGGCAGGATCACTCCTACTTCCGGACTGACCGCAAAATGCCATGTATCTGTATAGGCAGAATAGGTTCCCATATCCGTTCGGTGTTTTGCCCACATCGTCCCAATTCCTATTCCTCCATAGGGGATAAATTTCTCTTTTTCCACAAAATACCGGAATGACAACAGTAAAGGCATAGTATTAAGATAATTGTATTGCTTTCCGGTTATTAATCCGTTTTGGAGTTCAACTCTGCCCTGCTCAACCACCTGGTAAAAGGTTGTAAATGATGTATGAACTCCTACAGAAAGATTTTCACTTACCATGCTGTTATAATCAAGGCTAAATCCCCTGAAACTTGTCAGGTCGACAAAGTCTTTCGATGATCCTAACGGAGCAGATATATGATAATTTGCAGACGTATAACTTTGTCCGGATACCACATTAACCGTCAGAAAAGCTACACATATTAATAAGAATAATGATCTCATAAGTTATTTAATTTTTAAAAGTGAGGGCTTATTTTCCAAGATAGGCTGATTGTTCAAATGCCTGAGTCAGGCCACGTTCAATCCTCGAAGAAGGATCTGATCCGGTAACAACTCCGTTTAATACTCCAACCCAGACACCATGTAATTCAGGATCTTCTTCATCGGTGCTGTTATTAACCTCAGCAGCATCCTGCATACCTACAACTATGGTTCCACTAGTATACGAGCTTACACCAACAACCGGGTATCCGGGCCAGTAACCAGGATATCCTCCTCCCCATCCAGGGTACCAGGGATAATAATAATCCCACCAATAATACCACCAGTCGTAGTAATAATAGGTGTTTTTTGTAATCAAAATGCTGGCATTGAGCCATAGATCTGCTTCTGTGGGATTATCCGTGTACGTATAACCTTTACCCTGCATATTCGCCCTGATAACATCAACAATTAAATCGTCGTATTCATGATCATAATCTAT
>JBNKDZ010000140.1:0-7911 GCA_050288525.1 Cyclobacteriaceae bacterium | reverse complement strand
ACGGGAAGGTAAGTTCATCTGAAACGTACCAGTTTGACAGGTTACACGGGGATGTGGAATATTTTGATGAAGAAGGAAATCTTGTAGGAAACGAATACTGGTATCATGGCATATTGGAAGACACGGCAAAATATTATTATTCCAATGGGCAACCGGAGAAGACAGGGAAATATGCAAATGGACAATACGAAGGTACCTGGAAATTCTATTATCCGAACGGAAAATTGAAAAGAACCGGTAATTACAGCAGGGGAGTGCCGGACGGGAACTGGGAATTTTATAACGAAAAAGGTATATTGATCCAGGAAGGAGCGTTTAAGGATGGAAAAGAAGAAGGTGCATGGAAGTATTATGACGATATGGGAAGTATTGAATTTTATGGCAACTATTCAATGGGTGAAAAGACCGGGAAATGGTTTCATATAAGTCCAAATGGAAAAGTGAAGGAATATAAATACTGATTTTTTATTGATCTGTTGGTCGGGCAGAACGACGATTCGGATCGATGATGATAGTTTATTATATTGATTGTTGGCAGATTGAGCGGCACACTATGCGGATACAGTTCGAAGGACTGCGCTGATAAACCACTATCAGGGTGATTTGTCTGATCTGATTGTTGAAAAAAACATCATACTATAATCAGATGAGCCATCATTCGTTTTAATTTTATACATTTATCAGGATCAATTATAAGTCTGATTGAAAAAGTATCTAAGAAATATTGCGGGACTGAATTATATATGGATCTCGATCGGGTTATTGCTCGGGACATTCGGGATGAAATATATCATCAGCACACTGAGAAACACACCAAAACATTTTGCAGGTGTCGTTGAGCAAAAACTGGCTGAAGAAATACAAAGTACCGATGCCACCATGACGGAAGTGATAGCCGTATTGAAGGAAAAATCATTGGTTTCATTCCGCAGCCTGGATTTTGAAGTAAAATATCCGGTATACATTTTTGTGAACAGCAGGGTGGTATACTGGACAGGCTATCAGTACACACCAAAATACCGTGATATAGAAGGTAATTTTCAATATGCCTATATTGAATCCAGCACAGGCAAATATATAGCCCGAAAAGAACGACTGAAGACAGATAGCAGGGAATATGAGGCCGTAATTCTTATTCCGCTCATCTCAACAGCGAAAGTTGTAAATAAGTACCTGAAATCAGAATTCAACAAAAAGATATTTGCGGATAAGAATATCGAGATATCAAAGGTCTTCAATGATCAGGCAGGAGAAGTGGTGGCATTTCATAACACGCCTTTATTCAGGATCAAATTTGGGAATACCTATTCCGAAATAAGCTTTTTTACCAGAACGGTTTTGATTTCCGGTATTATGTTGGCCCTCGGACTATTAGTCGTGTTTATTTACATCCATGTGCATAAGTTTATTGCCCAGAGGGAGTATATGAAGGGATTTATGGTATTGGTTATCAGTCTGCCATTGATACGGCTGCTAATGTTAAAAATGTCGTTCCCGTTTTCTTTGGTTCAGCTTGATCTGTTCAATCCGAAGTTTTATGCTTCTTCGCTTGCAAATCCTTCTCTTGGTGATTTTATACTGAATCTGTTCACATTAGGGATTCTGGGGTATTATGCATTTAAATTCTATCCCAAATTCGGGTTCTATAACAAATTATATAAATCAGAAAAATCTGTCAAACAGCGCGCCTCCATTATTCTCATATTTATGAGTTATTTCTGGCTCACCCTCCATCATCAGGCAATACGTACCCTTAACTACGATTCGCAGTGGTCCATGGATATTACCAACAACCTGGAGTTTGATTATATAAAGATCTTCGGGTTTTTCTCCTTTGTCCTGAGTGTGGTAGTTTATTTTCTGTTTACACATGTCTGTTTTAAGATCTTTATCCGGCTTAACAGGGGGAAACTATCCGATATGATCATCAATATCTTTATCGGAACAGCTTTGTTTGTGTTGCTGGCTTTATTAATGAAATGGGACCTCAAGGTGGTTATTACCGTAAATCTGGCATTTTTTATACTGGCGTATATTTTCCGCTTGTCGAGCTATGTGGGCAGAATTCAATATCTGACATTTATCTACCTGTTTTCATACGGACTCCCGGGGGCTCTGGTAGGTTTGTACGCCAATTATCAGTATAACATTTCGGAGGATAACAATTCCAAGTCCCGGCTGGCTTCTTCGCTGCTGGTGGAAAGTGACCTGTTTACCGAATTTCTGCTTGCAGATGCCTCGGAAAAGATCAGTGAAGACGTTTTTATTCAAAACCGAATATTTAATCCCTATGCTTCAAAAAGTTTTATTGAACAAAAAATACGAAGGGTATACCTCAACAACCTCGATCAGTACGATATAGAAGTATATGTGTTCAATTCCAAAGGCGACCCGTTTGAATCATTTAATACCGGAACAAATGTGCATGATCTGAAAAGCCAGCTGAGTGAATACAAGACATCCCACGAAGGTCTGTTTTTTATAAATCAGGCAAAAGGAACTGTGGCCAACTGGTACAGGGCATTCATCGAAATAAAAAATTACGGGCGACTGGCAGGATATGTTTTACTGGATCTGAAGCTGAAAAGCTTTGTGCCCAATTCGGTATATCCGTTGCTGTTATTTGATAATCGTTTTTCGCAGGACATATCGGCGAATGAGAAGTTCAGTTACGGGGTATTCAAAGGAGGGGATCGCCTGTATAACTTCGGGGATTTCAATTATAGTAAGAATATGGTCATCTTTCGAATAGACAGTGTTAAATTGTTTTCGGAAGGTATTGTGCGCGAAGGGTATAAGCATAAAGGTTATCGAATGGAACAGGGGGATAAATATGTGATCATCACATCCAAAATATACCCGGTTCGGAATCTGCTGACCAATTTCAGTTTCCTGTTTATGATCTATATCCTGCATATACTGTTGCTCCTTATCGTGATAACCATGTATTTGAGTTTCAGGCATATGAAGCAGAATTATGCTACAAGGATCCAGCTATATCTCAATTTCGCCTTCTTTGCACCTTTGATCCTGATCAGTGTAACGACAGTGAGTATTATTGTTCAGACGTTTAAAAACGAACTGGATAACCAATACATCAACAGAGCCCGGAATGTGAGTGTGAAAATTGCAGGCGCTCTGGGGGATTATAAAAGTCAGTACATGGACCGGGAGAGTCTTAAAAATGAGATCTACAATGTGGCGGAATTCGCGGGGATGGATATTAACCTGTTTAATACAAACGGTTACAGGCTCGCCTCAAGCCAGCCCATGATCTATGAAAATGAGATCCTTTCTAATAATATTAATCCAAAAGCGTATATAAGCATTATTGAAGAGCTGGAGTCAAGCGTGATCATGCAGGAACAGGTAGGGACACTTAACTACAAGTGCGTTTACATAGGGGTAAAATCCTTTGATACCGGAACATTGACAGGTATTCTGAGCATTCCGTTTTTTGCCTCAAAGCTGGATCTTGAACAGAATATCATTCAGGTGCTGGCAAACATCCTGGATATTTTCACCTTTGTTTTTGTAGCATTCATCTTTGTTTCGTTCTTCGTGTCAAAAGGGCTTACATTCCCGCTGAGGCTAATAACCCAGAAGATCAAGCGTACCACCTTATCGGGGTACAACGAACCATTAAGCTGGAACTCGGATGATGAAATAGGCATGATGGTGAGTGAGTACAATAAAATGCTTATCAATCTTGAGGAGAGCAAGGAGGCCCTGGCACGCAGTGAAAAAGAAAGCGCCTGGAGAGAGATGGCCCGACAGGTAGCCCATGAAATCAAAAATCCGCTTACACCCATGAAACTCACACTTCAGCATATGAAACGTAAGCTGGAAATCGGAGATGAAGACATGGAGGAAACCAAGCAAAAACAAATCAATTCGCTGTTGCAGCAAATTGAAACACTGAGTGATATAGCCACGTCATTTTCTGCCTATGCCAAAATGCCGACACCTCAAATCAATGACGTTGATGTGGCCGAACTGGTCAAGGAAACCATTGAACTTTATAACAAGAAAGAACTCGGTACCATAGAGCTGGAACATGAGGAAGACAGATATCACATTAGTGGTGACCGAAACTGGTTGGGACAGGCGCTGTCAAATATCATTATCAACGGATTTCAGGCTGCTCAGAATAAAGGAAATCCGGAAATCCGGATACGACTTTATAAAAAAGATGAAAACAACCTTATGCTGGAAATTATAGATAATGGTGATGGCATCCCTGAAAATGTACGGGATAAGGTTTTTGTTCCCAATTTCAGCACCAAATTTACCGGTTCGGGAATAGGCCTGGCTATTTCCAAAAGAGCGGTTGAGCATGCCGGTGGAAGGATCTGGTTTGATTCAACAGATGGAGAAGGGACAACCTTCTACATCGAAATACCCTGCCATTAATGTGGAGAGCAGCCGTTTTACTACTGTTTTTGCCTGGATTCGTCATGGGACAAACCGGATCACAAATATGCAAATGGATCGGCACCAGCCAGAGGGAAATATATCTTGATTCGCTTTCCATATTACCTTCCTCCATAACGGTTTCAGGAGACAATGGTACTGTAAATTACCACTATGATCTGAATACAGGCCGTTTTACCCTTAATGACACAACTTCAGGGCAGGACTCTGTTGAAGTATGCTATCAGACGATTCCTTATCAGTTCCATAAAATATATACACGACGTAGCCTGATCGATTATAAGGAGGATCAGCTTTTTGAAAATACAGCCATAAAACCCCCAAAACGTGTCTCATATCAGCGGGAGGAACTATTTCCGACTGAAAATTTCAGTAAAAGTGGCAGCCTGAGCAGGGGGATATCGTTTGGAAATACACAAAATGTAGTGGTCAATTCAACCCTGAACCTTCAGATGGAAGGGGCCTTGAGTGACGACTTGTTTATCAGGGCTTCCATCACCGATCAGAATGTGCCTTTTCAGCCAGAGGGAAACACCGCCCAGATCCAGGACTTTGACAACATTTTTATCGAACTCTACAACGATGATTTTCTGCTCAGGGCAGGGGATGTCCTGTTAAAAAATAAACCATCCGAATTTCTTCGTTACAATAAAAATGTTCAGGGAGGAGCGTTCACTGTTGACTATAAATTAGGAGAGAAAGCGGCAGCAGAAACATCTCTGGGGATTTCCGTGGCGAAAGGGAAATTTGCCTCTGTTGAAATACAAACAGAAGAAGGTGTCTCCGGCCCATATCGTATCCGGGTGCCGGAAGCGAGCGATTATATTATCGTGCTGGCGAATTCTGAAAAGGTCTTTCTCGATGGCAGGGAGCTGAAAAGAGGATATAACAACGACTATGTCATCGATTACAATAAAGCAGAAATACAATTTACGGGAAAAGTCCTGATTACGAAATTCTCGAGGGTGCGGCTCGATTTTGAGTATTCGGATAAGAATTATTCCAGAAGCATCATTGCCGGCAGTCATTACCAGCAACTTGGCAATGGAGATATCTTCTTTAATTATTACTCCGAAAAGGATAACCCGAATAAACCAATCATCTTCTCCCTGTCAAATGAGGACATCGATCTTATGCAATCCATCGGCGATAACCTGGATCTGGCCCGGCGTATAAGTGCCGAAGAAACACCCTACACAGAAGACCTCGTATTGTACGAACGTATCGATACCCTCGATGCCGATCTCAATGAGCATCAGGTCTTCCGGTATTCTGTCAACAACCAGACTACATTATTCAGGGTCTCTTTCAGTAATGTGGGGCCCGGGAACGGGAATTATATTCTGGAGACGAGTTCTTTAAACGGGCGGCTGTATAAATGGGTGAGTCCAGAAGAAGGCGTACCTCAGGGCAGCTACGAGCCGATAACCAAAATCCCGGCCCCGGACCAGAAGGACATGATCACCCTGGGAGGTTCCTTCAAACTTAACAGCTGGGATCAGGTGTATTCCGAACTTGCCTTTAGCAAACATGACCTCAACCGGTTTTCAAAACTGGATGATGAAGATGATAACGGAATGGCGTTCAAAGGAGGGTATAAAACGACAAAACGTCCTGTAGGCTTTTTAAACGACTGGTTGTTGTCGGGTGATGCGTATTTTGAATATTCGGACAGGTATTTTGCTCCAGTCGACCGGTACCACAACATCGAGTATGACCGTGACTGGAGTTATACCCCTGAGGGATCTCCGGACCAGACAGAGGATAATTTATTTGCAGCGAATGTGCGTCTTGAGAAAGATCCGGATAATAGATTTGGCTATAATTTTTTCAATCGTAAACGCGGAAGCTACATCGACGGACAACAACACAAGATTGCCTTGTCAAAGAACATCGGCCCGTTTTTTGTAGATGGAGATGCATTTTTTATGAAAAATCAGACAAGAGATCAGCTGTCAGACTGGAAACGCCTGAATTTTGAAACCTTTTACAAAACCAGGGTGCTGGTTCCGGGATATCAATACCGGATGGACAGAAATGAAGTGCTCTCGGCAGATACGATTGCCGGGTCTGCTATTAATTTTGCCGAACACAGCTTCTATGTACGAAGCAACGACACACTGAAAACTTCTTTTAGGATCAGTCATTCGATTCGTGAAGACAAGTCGCCTGTGGGGGGCGGGATGGAAGTCAGCAATACTTCGAATACCACCCGGTTTATGATGTCAAATGTATCAAACCCAAACAATCAGGTGGATTTTTTATTTACCTACCGGAATAACCGGAATTTGCAGGCACCAACAGAGGAGAAAACAGAGGAGACCATAAATATTCGGGCCGACTGGAACCTGAACGTCTTTCAACGACATATCAGGTCTGATCTCAGCTATTCGGTAGGCAATAGCCGAGAGCTGAAAAAGGAATATGTATTTGTGCAGGTGGCAACAGGAGAGGGCACACATACCTGGCGAGACGACAACAACGATGGTCTGCAGGATCTCAGCGAGTTTTATCTGGCGGTAAATAACGATGAAAAGAACTATATTAAAATTTTCGTGCCTACGGATGAATATGTTTTTGCCTATGAAAATAATTTTAACTACCGGTTAAATCTCGAAATGCCCCGTGCCTGGGCACAATCCGGTGGTGTTAAGAAAATCCTTTCCAGGTTGTCGAACATTTCCTCATGGAATAACCTGAAGCGGATCACCAGCAAAGATCTGGCACTACGGCTGCTGCCCATTAATAACAATGTGCCTGAAGAAGATATCTTATCACTTAAGTCATCAGTCAGAAGCCGTTTTTTTTATAACCGGTCGAATCCCGGATTCGCCGTAGATGCCGGGTATTTCAGGTCCGGGAATAAGCAACTTTTGTCCCAGGGATTCGAAACACGGAAAAGAGAAGATTTTGATGCCAATATCCGTTTTAACCTAAGTAAATTTTATGCCTTAAAATTTTATGTTGCCAGAGGGACATCTGAAAGTGCCTCGGATTTTCTTGAAGGCCGTAATTATTTAATTCGGGGCAACAAACTTCAACCAGAGCTGTCATGGCAACCGGGTACGTCAACACGAGTGACGTTTGGATATGCCTATTCCGGAAAGATCAATGAGCTGGCAGAAGGCCCGGAAAGAAAAGCTATTTCAGGTGAATATTATACTACTGTTAAACTGAGCAAGGCAACTTCACATACACTGAGTGGTATGGTAAGATATGTAGATATTAACTTCGAAGGTCCGAATAACACTCCTGCTGCCTATGAGATGCTGGAGGCGCTTCAGCCAGGGAAAAATATAACATGGAATGTCATGCTGCAAAAGATGATCCTCCCCGGATTACAGCTTTCTTTAAACTATGAAGGACGTAAATCAGCAGACAAAGATGTTGTCCATATCGGCAGAATGCAGGTGAGCGCTATGTTTTAACCTGAAAAAACTCATGGTTAATATTATTTTATAACATAAGTTTTGTTAT
>JBNKDZ010000139.1:0-8508 GCA_050288525.1 Cyclobacteriaceae bacterium | reverse complement strand
ACAAATAATAAAATATTATTTCGAAAACATCAACAATAAAAATATATTATTTTAAAAACAAGCTTCTTTTCCAATTAATTACCAGTAAGGATCTCACTCAGCAATTTATTCGTAAGTTTTGGATCGGCCTTACCCCTGGTCTTTTTCATCACTTCCCCCATGAACATTCCAATGAGTCCTTTTTTGCCATTTTTATAGGCTTTAACCTTATCAGGAAATGCATTCAACACTTCTTCCACTACCGATTTCAGGTTGTCTGAATCGCTTTCCTGGATAAGATCCAGATCATTGGCCAATTGCAGGGGATCTTTTTCGGGATTTTCCAGTAATGAAGGGAATAATTGCTGAGAAGCCGCCGTATAACTGATTTTTGAATCATCCACGAGCTTTATAATGGCTGCGAGTTTATCCGGAGTTACGGCTAGTTGTCCTGCGCTGATGTTTCGATCATTCAGAACAGATTTTACCGGCCCCATCATCCAGTTAGATGCTGCTTTGTAATTAGTTGTATGTGCGCATAATGTATCATAATACACTGCCGTATCTTTCGATTCGGTTATCACCAGTGCATCATATTCGGGAATATTATACTCTGAAATGAACTTCTCAACATATTCTTTGGGCAGTTTTGGCATAGATGTACGTATTGCTTCAAGCCATTCATCGGAAACAACGACCGGGCTCAGATCCGGTTCAGGGAAATACCTGTAATCGTTCAGATTTTCTTTCTCCCGCATACTTTGAGAGGTCCCTTTATCGGGATTGTAGGTTCGCGTTTCCGAGATAATCTGCCCTCCTTTTTCCAGGATGCCTATCTGACGTTCCACCTCATGGTCAATGGCGTTTTTCACATTGCGGATGGAATTCATGTTTTTCAACTCTACTTTTTGTCCGTATTCCGTAGCATCTTTTAGCATGACAGAGACGTTAGCATCACATCTCAGAGATCCTTCCTCCATGTTTCCATCGCAGATTTCCAGGTAACGGACTGTTTTCCGGATCTCTGACACAATGAGTGTTGCTTCTTCCGAACTTCGGATATCCGGCTCCGTCACAATTTCAATCAGAGGAACACCTGCCCTGTTGAGATCGACAAATGTATCCGACTCGGCTGCCTGATGAATGGATTTACCCGCATCTTCCTCTACATGGATCCTGTTAAGACGAATTTTCTTTTCTATGCCATCCGATGTTTTTATCTGCACATTTCCGCCAATACAAATTGGTGTTTTATCCTGAGTAAGCTGATATCCTTTGGGCAGATCCGGGTAGAAATAGTTTTTACGACAGAAAATATTCCTGCGCGTGATCTCACAATCACATGCCAGACCCATTTTTATAGCATAATCCATTACCGTTTTATTCATTTTTGGCAATGTTCCGGGATGGCCCAACGTAATAATGCTCACATTGGTATTTGGATCACTTCCAAAGGATGTTGAATCGGCAGCATAAATTTTGCTCTTTGTCGCTAACTGGGCATGGACTTCCAATCCCACTACTACTGTATACTTATCAATGATACTTTTCTTCATCAAACTTCAATTCAATGTTATTTTTCAAATGCGTCGGTCATTTCCTGAGCTTTTTGAATAACCTTGCTCAATCCTGACAGGTCTTTACCACCTGCTGTGGCGAAGAAAGGTTGTCCGCCTCCGCCTCCCTTGATCTCTTTAGCGAGTTCGCGTACCATATTTCCGGCATGGAGGTTATATTCTTTTACAACATTATCCGATATCATTATGCCTATTTGCGGCTTCTCTCCGATATTTGCTGCGAGGATCATGATCAGATTTTTCACCTCATTCTTCAGGTCAAAGGAGATCTTTTTCAGTGCATCAGCATTTGGCAAATCCACTTTCTGAATGATGATATTGAGATGACCTGTATTTACAGCGCAATTTATCAAATTATTTTTAAGAGCGCTGACCTGTGACAGTTGATATTTCTCGATTTCTTTCGACAGCTTTAATCTATCCTGCAATACCCCTTCAGCCATTTTAACGAGATCTTTCGGATTATTAAACAATCCTTTCACCTGTTCCAGCACGTTAAGTTGCTCATTAACATAGACTTCGGCATTTTCAGCTGTTACGGCTTCTATTCTCCTTACGCCGGCAGCTATGGAACTTTCGGACAATATTTTAAAAAATCCTATTTTTCCCGTCATCGGAACATGTGTACCACCGCAAAGTTCGACCGAATAGGACGGATCAAAGGTTATCACCCGAACATACTCCCCGTATTTTTCACCGAAAAGTGCCATGGCTCCTAATTCTTTTGCTTTTTCGATCGGCACATTCCTTTGTTCGTTCAGGGGTATGTTTTCCCGGATCCGTTCATTCACGATCCGTTCGATTTCGGCTAGTTCATCATCACTTATTTTGGAGAAATGAGAAAAGTCAAAGCGTAGCACCTTTTCGTTTACGAGAGATCCTTTTTGCTGAACATGTGAACCCAGCACTGTACGTAAAGCGGCATGCAACAGGTGGGTACAGCTATGATTGTTCTCTGTAAGACTTCGTTTCTTTTCATCAATCCTGCAAATAAAATTACCCGTCAATTCCGAAGGTAACTTTTCCGAAATATGTATTATAAGATCATTTTCCTTTTGTGTATCGAGAATTCTGATCTGTTCATTTCCTGATTCATTTATGATAATTCCGGTATCACCGACCTGTCCACCGCTTTCGGCATAAAAAGGCGTTTTCTCCAGGACCAGTTGATAAAACGTCTTATTTTTCTCCTTTATCTCACGGTATCTCAATAGTTTTGACGTTGTCTCATGCAACTCATACCCTGCGAATTCGCAGTCGTCTTCATGTACGATGGTCCAGTCCCCTTTTTCAGATGAAGCAGCTGTCTTCGACCGGTCTTTTTGTTCTTTCATGCAGGCGTCAAACTCGTTCATATTCACCTCAGCATCACGCTCACGGGCAAGCAGTTGTGTAAGGTCAATCGGGAACCCGAATGTATCATATAACTTAAAGGCCACATCGCCAGGAATAGTAGCCTTCCGGCCGTTCGGTAATCCTTTGGAAGCTTCCTTTAAGGCCAGTTCAAATATCTTAATGCCGTTTTCGAGGGTTCGTAAAAACGATTGTTCTTCTTCCATTATTACCTTTGTAATAAATTCCTGTTGTTTTTTTAATTCAGGAAACACATCCTCAAACTGATTTGCCAGCACAGGTACCAGTTCGTTGATAAAAGGTTCATTAAATCCGAGGTAGGTAAATCCATACCGTACCGCGCGTCTCAAAATACGTCGTATCACATATCCGGCACCTGTATTGGATGGAAGCTGTCCGTCTGCGACCGCAAAAGAGACTGCCCGAATATGGTCGACAATGACACGGATAGCAATGTCGAGTTCTTCCTTTTCGCCGTATTTCACGCCAGCCTTTTCAGTAACATGACCTATAAGTGGAGCGAAGACATCCGTATCATAATTCGACTTTTTCGCCTGAATGGCCATCACCAGGCGTTCAAAGCCCATGCCTGTGTCGACATGCTTTTCCGGAAGGTTTTCGAGTGATCCGTTTGCTTTCCTGTTAAACTGAATAAAAACGAGGTTCCAAATCTCAATAACGAGTGGATGTCCTTGATTTACAAGCTCTTTACCTGGTGTTTTCTGTATTTCTTCCTCCGTCCGAAGGTCGATATGAATCTCAGAACATGGGCCACAAGGTCCGGTATCGCCCATCTCCCAGAAGTTATCTTTCTTCGACCCGTACAGTATCCGTTCCTCCGGCATTATAGATTTCCAGTAATCAAATGCTTCATTATCAGGTTCAAGATTTTCAGAAGCATCGCCTCCGAAAACCGTGGCATACATCCGTTCGGCGGGAAGTCCGTACTCCTTATTCAGCAACTCCCACGCCCAACCTATTGCTTCCTTTTTAAAATAATCACCAAAGGACCAGTTGCCAAGCATTTCAAACATGGTATGATGGTACGTATCAATTCCCACTTCTTCGAGATCATTGTGTTTTCCGGAGACACGCAAACATTTCTGAGTGTCGGCAACCCGTTGATTTTTAGGCTTTTTATTCCCCAGAAAGTAATCTTTGAATTGATTCATTCCTGCGTTTGTAAACATCAACGTAGGATCATCTTTTACCACCAAAGGGGCAGAAGATACGATCTGATGCCGGTTACTTTTGAAAAAATCCAGGAATTTATTACGTATTTCTATCGCATCCATCTAAGAATAATTTAGTAATAATGATTAAACTTTGCCTTATTTATTAAAATATTTATAACTTGCACAATTAACAACCCTACAATTCAGTTAATATTGAAGTGTTACTTGTTTGAAAAAACACCGCAAAATTACAAGAATTTACAATAGTATTTAAGAATGGCTCGAATAAAATATTATTACGATACGGAAACATGTAAGTATGAGAGGATAAGGGTTTCCAAGTGGGACATATTTCTGAATTTGCTGGGATTTTTAGCTGTTGCATTAATTCTCGCTGTTGGTATTCTCTTTGTATTCTCATCCTATTTTGAATCTCCACAGGTTTCGTTATTAAAAAAGGAAAGAAAGGAACTGCTCATATATTACGAAGACATGCAGAAAGAACTTGAAAGCATGCAACAAATGTTGACTTCACTGGAGGACCGGGACGACAACATTTACCGGGTGATTTTTGAGGCAGATCCCATTCCTTCTACTGTTCGTGAAGCCGGGGTTGGCGGAACCGACAGATACAGGGCTCTTCGTGAGGAACGATTGGTACGGGAAGATCTTATCCTTGAAACCTACAAGAAAATTGACAAGCTGAAAAAGAAGATGTACATCCAGACAAAGTCGTATGATGAAATTAAGAAGATGGCTGAGAACAAGACTGAGATGCTGGCTTGTATACCTTCCATTCAGCCCATATCAAACCGGGAACTCACAAGACTTGCTTCGGGTTATGGCATGCGTATGCATCCCATTCTGAAATATAGAAGGATGCATGCAGGTTGTGACTTCTCTGCTCCTCAGGGAACACCAATTTATGCCACAGGAAACGGAAAAATAGAAAAAGCATATAATTCTTCAGGTGGTGGAAATACCATTATAATCAATCATGGTTTCGGATATAAAACAAAGTATCTGCACATGAGTAAATTTGCCGTTAAAGCCGGTCAAAGCGTAAAACGCGGAGACCTAATCGGTTATGTCGGAAATACCGGGCTATCTGCTGCCCCACACTGTCATTATGAAGTCTGGAAAAACGGGAAGCATGTAAATCCTGTGAACTACTTCTATGATGACCTTACTGAAGGAGAATATGATAAATTGTTAGAAATTGCTTCCAGAGAAAATCAATCTCTCGGATAAGTATTACAGAGCATAATTTCAATTTCAGTAAACAGGTGTTTTATGCCGAATTTTTACAGGCTGGCAGTAATTGTCATTTCCATTGTTATAATCAGTTCATGCCGTACAGCACGAAATATTCAATCGGGCACTGTAGCAGATACCACAACTGTGGTTGTGCAACCAGACACAATCCTTGTTGAAATTGTTGCTCCGGTTGATACTGCCTTGCTGGTCATAGAAGACACCATTCCGGAAATTAAGTTACAGGATACCATCCGCATAATTGGTGTCGGAGATATTATGCTTGGCACCAACTACCCTGAAAACTATCTCCCTCCCAGGTCCATTAATCCTCTTGACAGTGTAAACAAATATCTGCAGGATGCTGATATTACCTTTGGTAATCTGGAAGGATCGATCCTCGATGAAGGGGGTACGCCTAAAACATGTAATAATCCCAAAGCCTGTTACGTTTTCCGGTCACCTGAATACTTGTCAGGCTACCTGAAAGAAGCTGGTTTTGATGTGATGAGCATAGCCAACAACCATGCAGGTGATTTTGGCCTTGCCGGAAGAAAGAATACCATGAAAGTACTTGACTCTCTGGGAATTAATTATGCAGGTGCTTTATTAAAACCCTATACGGTGTTCACGATCAATGATATCACCTATGGTTTTGTCGCTTTTGCTCCGAATACCGGTACGGTAAGTATCCATGATCTTCCTGAAGCGCGAAGGCTTGTACATCTGGTGGACAGCTTATCAGATATCGTAATTATCTCCATTCACGGAGGAGCGGAAGGGAAAGACCACCAACATGTAACTCGGGAACATGAATTTTACTATGGTGAAGACAGGGGTAACATATACCAGTTTGCCCGTGATATGATCGATGAGGGAGCCGATATCGTATTTGGTCATGGGCCACATGTAACAAGAGCCATTGATATCTACAACGGAAGGTTTATTGCCTATAGTATGGGTAATTTTTGTACGTATGCCCGTTTTAACCTGAGCGGTCCGAACGGATATGCACCGATTATAAAGCTCAACACTGACCGGGAAGGAAAATTTTTAAACGGACAGATTATTCCTGTTAAACAGATCGGGTCAGGAATACCCGTTTTTGATAAAGAAAAGCAGGTAATATTTAAAATTAAGGACTTAACGCACATCGATTTTCCTGAATTGAAAATTGTTGTTGACGACAATGGAAATATTAATTATCTTGACGAAGATTTTTAAAATATGCCGTACAAAGAAAAAGTAATCGAAAAAAAGTATTTTTCCATTGGGGAAGTCGCCGAGATGCTCGATGTTGCTACCTCACTGATCCGCTTTTGGGAGAGTGAATTTGACATCATCAAACCGAAGAAAAACCGTAAGGGCAACAGGCAATTCACCAAAGAAGACATCGATAACGTAAAGATGATCTATCACCTTGTAAAGGAAAAAGGGTACACCCTGCAAGGCGCAAAAGATCTTTTAAAGAACGGCAGTGATATCGTTAAGGAAAAAGTCGAGCTAATCGACAGCCTTAAAAAAGTTAAAATATTCCTAAAAGAGATCCGGGATAAGATCAAGTAATTTCCTTTTATGGAACAAGAGAAAATATACCAGGTGGCCTTGAGCCATATCCCTGGTATTGGAAACATAACAGCCAAAAGTCTGATAAGCTACTGCGGATCAGCAACAGCCATATTTAAAAAAAACAAGCATAAGCTTTCTGTAATCCCGGGTATCGGCACCTATATTGCAGACTCCATCCTTAATTTCAAGGCTTTTGATATTGCTGAAAAAGAAATTGAGGCTTGTGAAAAGCAGCAGGTACAGATCCTTTTTTATACAGATCCGGAATATCCGAAACGATTGAAACGAAATGCCGATGCGCCTGTTCTCCTGTATTTTAAAGGGGATCCGGAGACATTGAACAGAAAGAAGTCTGTAGGAATTGTAGGAACACGAAATGCCACTTCCTATGGCAAACAGATTGTTGATCACCTGATTGACAGCCTCCGGACACACGATGCGCTGATTGTAAGCGGCTTAGCCTATGGCATCGATATTCATGCTCATAAAGCTGCCCTGCGGAACAATCTGCCTACCATAGGTGTTATGGCCAGTGGAATGGACACCATTTATCCCCATGCCCACAGGGAAACAGCTATGAAAATGCTAAAAACCGGCGGATTGATAACTGAAAACAAGTTAACCGTAAAACCGGATGCCCATCAATTTCCAGCCCGTAACAGGATCATTGCCGGCATGAGTGATGCTGTAATTGTGGTTGAAGCTGCCAAAAAAGGCGGGGCTTTGATAACCGCTGAGATTGCCAATTCGTATAATGTAGATGTGTTTGCTGTTCCGGGAGATATAGGAAAAAAATATTCCGAAGGATGTAATAACCTTATCAAACAAAACAAGGCGCACATTATTACGTGTATTCAGGACCTTGAATACCATATGAACTGGGATCAGGCGTCAGGCCCTGCTCTAACGCGCAAGAATATTGATTATTCACAGCTCAATGAAGACGAATTGTCCATCGTAATGACTATTGAACAGCATAATACCGGCATTCTGATCGATGAACTAAGCTGGAAGTCACAAATCCCGTTAAACAAACTGGCCTCCTCATTGTTAAACCTTGAAATCAAAGGATTGGTCAAACCCTTGCCCGGAAAGAAATACATAATCGGTTAATAGGTTTTCATATAAACCGACAAAAAAGAAATGCAGAATCATTATGAGGTATTGGGGATACGAAAAAACGCTGATTTAAGTGAAATAAAAAACGCTTACAGAAAGCTTGCGCAGGAATATCACCCTGATAAAAATCCTGATGACCCTGTTTCTGCCAAAAAATTTCTGCAGATCTCGGAAGCTTACCAGGTATTGTCCGATCAGGCAAAAAGAGCCCGGTACGATTTATATAATGAGTATGAAACCACTGTAACCTATACCTCTGAGCGCCCGAGAAGACCCCCTCCCCCGGCGTTTTATCATTTTAAAAACGAAAAAGTTGAATTTTCAAGAAAAGCATACATTCAGGGTTCCGTCGTTGTTATTGTATTATTATTGATGGTTTTTATTGTGCCCTTTATTCTTTTAAAGGTCACTTCAAAACGACAATACGAACTGGCGATCAATAATTATCTGGCAGGAAGGTACTATTCGGCGCTTGAAAACAT
>JBNKDZ010000138.1:0-2609 GCA_050288525.1 Cyclobacteriaceae bacterium | reverse complement strand
TATTTTAAGAACTAAACTAATTCCCGATCTCATATGTATCTGATAATTATGTACTTTATATCTGTTATATGACATCTTTTAAATAAAAACGTTTTAAAAGACATTTCGATATTCGGACATTAAAATTATTTATAAGGTAATTACGGATCAATTGGTATTTCTTGGGAGTTTGTAAATAAATTGTTTGGAGGAACAAGAGAAGTTACTTGAACAAAGAGCAGAGCTTATAGGGCAAGAGTAGATTGGAGTTTGAGAAAGTAGCAATCGGACATTACCCTGGTTCGTATATTCTATAATTCTGAAAATTCTGCTTCAGACAAAATTGGAGCGCTATGAAATGTTGAGTAGTGTCGTCTAAATTAACGCTGACAGGTCTTTGAACGCTCTCAGGTTGGTATCACTAAAATTAAATTGCCTTTTAATACGCTTTGCCCTGTGCGCTACGCGCTTTGCCATACTACCTCTCCCCCAGATTTACAGACTGATCCTTTTATTCTCTGATATTGAAATCTTTAACGAAGGAACGGAAAATAAAAAAGCACTCCATAAAGAAGTGCTTTGTTGTGCGCACGAGAGGAGTCGAACCTCCACGGGAAAAGTCTCCCACTAGGCCCTCAACCTAGCGCGTCTACCAGTTCCGCCACGTGCGCTTTTTTCATTTGGCGCACAAAGATATAATCTTTTTTTCCTTAAACAAACACTTGAGGGTGCTAAAAATCATCTTTCCATAAAAACATCTTTAGCAAACAGTATATGCGCATAAAATCATACAATATCTTACACAGTACTGTTTTCTTGCAACCCTTTTCCGATTTAATTTTCAGAATATATATAACTTGTACCCGAAAACAGATAGATCTTTTTTTAATAGCTATAGTGACATGAGGAGACTGCTAATTTTAATATGTGTAGTAATATCAACCGCTGTTTATGCGCAGGATTATGAATACGATGTTGATCTTGATCTTGGACTAATATCCTATTACCCTTTCAATGGAAATGCTGATGATGTTGTCGGCAATAATCATGGTAAAGTTTTAGGTCCGATCAACGAAGACGGTCGTTGTGGTGATATGGCATACCGGTTTAACGGCCACGAAGACTATATTGATTGTGGTAATGACCTTTCGCTGAATGGTAATTTTTATGGCCTCACACTATCCGTCTGGGTGCGCCCGGGAGAAATCTCAGAATTGCAGCTTGCTACAATCATAGGGAAATGGGCCTTTGACACCAATGATGATCATTTTGGTCTGTGGCTGAATAGCAGCTATAAGGTGATAATGGCTGTGAGTTCTGCCGGAATAATGGAAAATGGCGTTTTCAGTAAATCAACACTCAGCTATGATGAATGGCATCATGTGGTCGGCACCTGGAACCGGAATGGAGAAATAAGGATATATATTGATGGGAAACTGGACAAAGTAGATCGACAGACAGGAAGAGGGATAAACAGAAGATCGGATGCATCCCTGAAGATCGGCCGCCAGGTACTGAAACGAAGCCGGCCATTTAAAGGATACCTGGATGAAGTCCGGATCTATAAACGTCCCATCAATCCGGCTGAAGTGCTCGCATTGTACAACCAGGGCAAGACGATGTGTGAAAAGATAATCGTGCGGGGAAGGGTACTTGACAAGAATACAAGAGAACCGGTTCAGGCTGAAGTGATTTTTGAAAATCTTGAAGAAGGAAAATTATTCAACAAAGTAAATACCCATGGAGAGTGGGCTGAATATGAAATTGAATTACCTCTCGGCGAAAAATTCGGCTTTTATGCAAACGCTGAAAACTACCTGGCAGAAAATCAGAACATAAACACCGAAACGAAAGTAAACGGACAGGAAATCGAACGGGATCTCCTGGTAATCCCGGTTGAAATTGGTCAGACTATGCGTCTGAATAACATATTTTTCGATTTTAATGAATCAACACTCAAAAAAGAGTCCAGACACGAACTTGACAGGTTGTTGTCAATATTTGACCGGTACAGAACGCTAAAAATTGAATTGGCAGGCCATACAGACTATGTAGGTTCAGACCAGTACAATCTTAAACTGTCGGATGCAAGGGCAAAAGCTGTCCGGAAGTATCTCCTGAGCAAAGGTATTGACCCTGAAAGGATCGTGGCGAACGGTTATGGCGAAAATTATCCTGTTGCAGATAACGAAACCGAAGAAGGAAGACAACTCAACCGTCGGGTTGAATTCAGGGTGCTTGACAAATAAATCCGGAATTTACGATTCCTGAAAACATCTTTACACTACAAAAGTTATTTCACTAACTTTGTAACCGTGAATAGAAATGTCAAAGGATGAAAAGAAGTGATATTGAGCTGATGGCTCCTGCCGGCGATTTTGAGTCCCTGCAGGCAGCGATACAGGGAGGAGCAAATTCAGTATATTTTGGCGTCGGCAAACTAAATATGCGATCGGGTTCCGCTAAGAATTTCCAGCCGGATGATTTACCTGAGATTACGAATATCTGTCACAAGCATAACGTCAAATCCTATCTTACCCTCAACATCATCGTATATGATAATGAACTTGAGGACATAAAGCTACTTGTGAAAAAAGCAAAAGATGCTGGTATTGATGCCATTATAGCGT
>JBNKDZ010000137.1:0-1997 GCA_050288525.1 Cyclobacteriaceae bacterium | reverse complement strand
TGCCATGCTGTATAAAGATCGCGGAGAATCATTTATAAAGATCAAATCCAGGTTTATCGGCAATTCGTTAAAAATAATTTTTGAAGATAACGGCTTTGGAGTTCAGCCCGGATATGAAGAAAAAGTATTTAACATATTTTTTAAAGGGTCTCCACGCCCGGGAGGTACCGGACTTGAAATCTATACCGCCAAAATTGCTGCAGAAAAGCTCGGAGGCAAAATCACCCTCGTCAAACCGCTGAAAAACACCATTTTTGAGATCGACCTGCCGTTGGTGTGATTCGTGGAAAGTTAAGAGTTAAAAGTTAAAAGTGGAAAGTGGAAAGTTAAGAGTTAAAAGTGGAAAGTTAAAAGTTAAAAGTGGAAAGTTAAAAGTGGAAAGTGGAAAGATCAGGTAAAAACCTCGGGATTCTCATAAATTCATCTCCTGAAAATGTAATTAATATCATTCGGGAAAATCTGGTATCTTCAGGTATTATTTTATTCCCATTTAAAAAACCATTTGGAGGGATTATCAATACGACCAGTTTTAAACTTTATCAGTTAAAGAAGTATTCTTTTTTTGATTATAACTCCGTAAAGGTTGAGGGAGAAATAAACGGAAATTCAGAAGAAACAAAGATCATAGCTCGTTTTTCGTTGATCGGGATCTATAAATATGCCCTGCATTTTATGGCTCTCCTTTTCTTTTTTTTAGATTATTGGATCTGGACTTCCGGTAGTGAAATCCATGATCTTTTTGTTTTGATTGCTATCGAACTGGTTGTATTGCTTATGCTACTAATACAAAATCTGGTGCGTTTTAAAAGAGACAAGGAACGGTTTATCGAAACTTTCCAATCCATATTTAAGGAATCGAAGGTGTCGTTTTATAGTAAAAGTAGTTAAGTGTAAGCTCCCCTGTACTTTATACCTGCCACTTTCCACTTTCACACTTTCCTCTTTTAACTTTATGCTTTCCACTTAAAAAATTCTGTTGTCATACCGTTCATACAGCATGATTGTTTTATCTTTGCCCAAATTTTTAAAATTACGATTATTTATCAGTGAAGAAATTTAAGAGACATACCATTACAGCGGCGCTTCCATACGCCAACGGGCCGGTTCATATTGGTCACCTTGCAGGTGTTTATGTGCCTGCCGATATTTATGTGCGATATCTACGGTCAAAGGGCGAAGATGTGATCTTTGTGTGCGGTTCAGACGAACACGGGGTACCTATCACCATCCGGGCAAAGAAAGAAAACAAAACTCCGCAGCAGATTGCCGATATCTATAATGGTATTATTAAAAAATCTTTCGAAGAATTTAACATAAGCTTCGACATATATTCAAGGACATCCGGCAAAACGCATTACCAGACGGCTTCAGATTTCTTTACTACCTTATATGACAAAGGAACTTTCAAAGAAATTGAATCGGAACAGTATTACGATGAGGAGTCTAAAGAATTTCTTGCAGACAGGTATATTAAAGGTATCTGTCCCAAATGCGGTCATCCGGAAGCATTCGGGGATCAGTGTGAAAATTGCGGCTCCACGCTGAGTCCTGCCGAACTGATCGATCCTAAATCAATGTTGAGTGGAGCAAAGCCTGTTCTGAAAAGGACAACACACTGGTATCTTCCTCTTGACGAATATGAACCATGGCTGCGGCAATGGATCCTCAACGACCATAAAGAATGGAAAACAAATGTTTACGGGCAATGCAAATCCTGGATTGATCAGGGATTGCAACCCAGAGCTGTGACACGCGACCTTGACTGGGGGGTTCCTGTGCCGGTTGAGGATGCAAAAGGCAAGGTGCTTTATGTGTGGTTTGATGCACCTATCGGCTATATCTCAGCTACCAAAGAGTGGGCTGAAACATCCGGAAAAGACTGGGAAGTGTACTGGAAGTCAGATGATACCCGTCTTGTCCATTTTATCGGGAAAGACAATATTGTGTTTCATTGCATCATCTTTCCAAGCATGCTGCACGAACATGGAGACTATATC
>JBNKDZ010000136.1:0-4922 GCA_050288525.1 Cyclobacteriaceae bacterium | reverse complement strand
GTTTTCATATTCTTTTTTTTTGTTTAACAATATGTATCACTAAATCCCTCCTTTACCCCTGAAATGCAAAGACATTTAACATCCAATGGTTCTTTTCTGTTTTATAAACAAAGTCTTTTATCAGAACCTCTGTTCCGATATCTCCGTGATCGATAGCAATCTCAATTATCCTAAACATGCTTTCCAACAATATTTCATAATCTTTAATAATTTCCCGGATCATTTCCAATCCGGTAAAATCGGAACCTGTTTCCTTTATCTCAGAATTCTTAATATAATCCTGCATTGTACTTAAAGGCGTCTGGCCAAACACACGGATCCGTTCTGCGATATCATCAATTGCAACTTTGGCTGCGTTGTATTGTTCTTCAAATTTTTCATGGATATCAAAAAAATCCTGGCCTTTAACATTCCAATGGAAATTCCTGAGTTTTTGATAGTGAACGCTGTAATTTGCCAGTAAATCATTCAGTGAATCCACTATTTCAGCAGTTTCAAGCTTTGTGTATCCCAATCTGGAATAAACTCTTTTTTTACTTTTCGCCATCTCTTCAGTCTTTGGTGATATTATTCCGTTATTCATAATCATTAATTTTTAATTCAACTTAATGATTATAAATTATCGAATAGCGTACCAAATCTGTAATAGCCGCTTCATTGCATAAAATAAGCTCTGGGAGACATTTCATGTGGAATTAATGCGGTAGCCTGTTGAAACTATTCTACATTACTAACAGGCAATATCATAGTAAATTCAGTACCTGAACCAGGCTTGCTCTCTACCTCAATCTTACCGTGATGACCATGGACGATATTTTGAACCGTTGTTAAACCCAAACCGGATCCACCTTTCTTGACGGAAAAAAAAGGTTCAAACAATTGATGCATATCTTCCTGAGAGATCCCTCTCCCGTTATCTTTAATTATGATTTTTACCTGATCGTCGACCTCCTGTACATTCAATTCTAAAATACCTTTATCCGGTTCCATCGCTTCTATTGCGTTTATGCACAAGTTAAGTAATGCTATTTTGAATTGTTCACCGTCCAGAGTCAGTTCGAGAGCATTGTCCGGATAGGATTCTTTTAAACTCATATTTTTGAGTTTAATTCGATCCTTAACGAGTAACATCGTTTCGGATATGAGCCTAACTATAGGTTGTCTGACAAGTACGAGATCTTTCGGTTTGGATGAATTTAGGAGATCATTGATTAATTTTCCAATCCGGTTTGAACTGCGTTCTAAAATATTTAAATAAATATCAGAGTCTGCTACATCCCGGGTAATATCCTTCAATTCTTCAAGTGCTAATGTGATATTTGTCAAGGGATTACGTATCTCATGAGCAATGGTCCGTGCAATTTTACCAGTCATTGATAATTTCTCTGCGGCAAGGATTTCCTTTTCCGTTTGTTTACGCCGTGTAATATCCCTGATAACTCCCAGGTAATTACGCTGTTGCCTTTCTTCATCGAATAATGAGACACAATTTATCAGACAAATTTTTTTAATTCCGGTGTTCGTAATTAGATTTACCTCCAACTCATCCATTTTTTCATCTGACTGAAGTACTTTCTCGAACAAAATAAAATCTCGTTTTGAGAAAAAAAGTTGTTGAATAGAAGTCCCCAGCAATTGTCTCTGTGAAATACCAAACAGATCCTGAAGTGCCCGATTAATATTCAGGAAATTAAACTTGTCATCCAACAAGTATATAGGATCAATCGACTCTTCAAATACTTTCTGATATTGGGTGCTTTTAGTTTCTACAACCGCTTCCGTTCTTTTTTGATTTGATATATCCTGAAAAGTTATCGTCAATCCATCTCCAAGTTTTGTGGCTGATATCTGAAACCATGAATTAAGATTATCTGCCTTATATTGCTGTACAAAACGTTTGAATTCTCCGGTATTTACCACATTTTTACACTTTTCAAATAACCCTGTATCCATACTGCCCGGCAATAATCCGAGCAATCTTGCTCCCAGTAATTTATCAACCTCCAATTGTACAAATTCAGATGCTGCTTTATTGGCAAAGATCCATTCGAAGTCAATTATATCATCGTTCGTATCCCGTACCGAACGAAAGGCCATAATGCCAAAAAATGCACTATCAACAATGCTGTTCAATAGATTTTCAGTACTTGTGTCTTGTTTATGGATTGTATTTATCATTGTGGAGGCTTTATTAAGTTGGATAAGTTTGAATAATCGTATTTAACCTGTTTAAACATCAATTTTGTAAGCTTTCAGTTTATTATACAACGTTTTCCGGTCCACTTTCAAAAGCTCGGCCGTTTTACTTTTATTGTTATTTGTTTGTCGTAAAGTCTCCACAATCGCTTTCTTTTCTGCCTGCGCTGCTACTTCTTTCAAACTGCCGGGTAACGATCCGTTAAAGGAAATTTCTATATCTTCCTGTGCAAAATTCATTGGAAACGTAAATTCCTGAGGCAGGTGCTGCATATGTATCTCCTTATCTTCACATAAAAGTACAGACCTCTTGATTACATTTCTGAGTTCTCTCAGGTTTCCATGCCAATAATGCTTTTTCAGATTGTCCTTTACCGCATCATCAAATCCCTCAATATTTTTATCCAATTCGAAATTTGCTTCCTTAAGAAAGTGTTCAGAGAAAATTAGTACATCTTCAGGACGCTCTCGTAGCGGTGCCAGTTCAATTTTGAACTCATTGATCCTGTGGTAGATATCTTCTCTGAATTCACCCGCTTTTACAGCCTGAACAAGGTCTTCATTTGTCGCTACTATTATTCGTACATCTACCGGTATATCTTTGGTGCCTCCAATTTTCTTGACTACTTTTTCCTGGAGCACTCTTAATAGCTTAATTTGATTCTCATAACTCAGATTGCCTATCTCATCAAGAAATAATGTGCCTCCGTTGGCTAGTTCAAAACATCCTTTTTTGTCAATCAGGGCTCCGGTAAACGCTCCTTTTACATGGCCAAATAATTCACTTCCTGCCAGTTCTTTCGGAAGAGCTCCGCAGTCAACCGCGAGAAAATCCTGTTCTTTGCGCCTGCTTTTTTCATGAATCGCTCTGGCAACGTATTCCTTTCCTGTTCCAGTTTCACCCATAATGATAACGGACATATCGGTTGGCGCTATAAGATTGATATGCTTTTCGACTGTCCCGGCCTGATGGCTGACCCCATTTATATAGCATTTTTCTTTTTTTGGTATGGTTTTTCCGCCTTTATGATCAATATCAGTCTGAGACTTTGCATTAAGTGCATTATTTACGGTCATCAATATCTCATCAGGATAAAGCGGTTTGGTGACGTATTCAAAGGCTCCTTTCTTAAGGGATTCAACAGCAATCCTGACATCAGAGTATCCGGTAATGATTATTACTTGCGTTTCAGGAGAAATGATCTTAATTTTCTGAAGCATCTCAACACCGTTATAATCAGGCAGTTTAAAATCACATAGTATAACATTTACGGTCGATTCCTTTAATTTTTTAATCCCTTCTTTACCATTAACCGCCGTCTGTACATGAAATCCCTTTTTGGAGAAATAATTCTTCAAAAGCAGACATATATCTGCATCATCATCAATTATGAGTAGATGTGGCATATTATTTTATAAATTCATCGATCACCTGGTAAATATCGTTTTTGGTAAAGGGCTTTTTCAGAAAGACATTTATGCCTAATTTCTCTGCTTTTTGTAATTCATTTACACCATCATGGGCACTTATAATGATTACAGTTGCAGTATTGCTTTCATTCTTTATCAGTGGTACCAGATCAAATCCACTGCCATCAGGCAAATTGAGATCAAGGAAAAACAATGCGTATTTATTATTGTTGATCTTTTGTATGGCTTGCTTAATACTCTGGACGTCATCTGCCTGAATTCCCTTATTTTTCAAGATCTTACGGGTCATAAACCCAATATCCTCTTCATCATCAACAATCAAAGCACGCATACTGTTCATTATTTCTTATGTTTAGATTTAAAAAAGGCAGGATTTATCACCCAAACGGAAGGGTGATTTTTGAATAATTTCTATACGTTCAGTCTGTCTGATATTATCTGATACCTGATTAAATAAGGAATGAATTCCTGTGGCTTTATAAACTTGTCTCATCATTTGTTGTTAACGATCTTATTCATAATAAAAAAAACCATGCCATTTCAAAAATTATACGCCTTTTTCTCTCTCTATCCTCCTGAATTATGTAAAAGAATAAAGGATTTATGGTTAACATGTTTGAGCTACCCACAAATCCAATGTTTAACAAATCAACTATTTTAATTTGTATCGGATAACGTGCAGGCACTATAGTTCCTTGACTACTTTTTTACCATAGTAGTCATACACATTTCGTTCAAATTCCTCATTTATTGGTGTAGAAGGATTAAATTCAGGGGATTTTTCCAGGGCTTTGCTTGTCTGTCTGATCGAAATTTTTTGATTTATATAATCAATTTCAGTAATCCAGTTCACTGACAGCATGATTTGCTTTTTCTTTTCGAACAGATCACTTATATCGACAATTACATATACAATTTTCCAGGTTTCATCATCAATAATGATATCATTTACATACCCGCTCTTCTCATCCAGACAATCAATAAAGTAGCCCTTTACTTCTCTGAAACTTCTCAAAGAAGTATCTTTCTCCGGGTCTTTTATGGTTTTGGGGTTCTCAGGAATATTTGATTTTGGAATAAACATTTCCGGTGCCCCAAAAGTCGGAGGATAGGATGATAGCCAATAATTGTTACTGTTGTAATACTTGTTAATTGATTCCTCGAATTTCCTTGAAACCGGCTTGTGTTCCTCTACCTTCGGACATTTTTCAAGTTCGTCACTGGTCACATGTACAAAAAATTGACTGGAATCAAAATCCGGTTTGTCAAAAAATACTCTCGGGATCAATATTTTT
>JBNKDZ010000135.1:0-6202 GCA_050288525.1 Cyclobacteriaceae bacterium | reverse complement strand
TGCCAACGTGATTGCTGGTGAATCAAATAATATAATTTCCGAATTGCCAACAGGTGATTATACTGTGATTGTCCGAAATCTGGGTAATAACTGCGAATCTGAAAGTACATTTATAATTGAAGATGAAAGTGTAATTCCGATCGTTTCGGCCACTTCCACTCCTGTAACATTCTGCCCTCCTGAAATGGCTGATGGTATTGTCAATGCTTCTGTAATCGACGCAACGACCACATACGACTACTATTGGTATGAAGGTTCTGAAGCTACCGGTTCATGGGATCATCCGGAAAGACAGTGGACGAACAGGCCGATAGGATTCTATACTGTTGTTGCCATAAATCAGGCAATCCCTGAGTGTGTATCTGATCCTGTAACTGTAGAGGTGGAAGATGGAACCAAAATACCGGAACTGGCAATCAATGAGGTCACTCCTATCACCAACTGTGATCCTGAAAATCCGAATGGAAAAGCCTATGCTTCAAGTGATGGCGGCATTACAGGGTTCACCTTCGACTGGTATCTGGAAGGCGATCTGTATTCTACCGGCCCGATGGCAACGAACCTGGGAGACAACATATATCAGGTCGTGGTAACAAATAATACGACCTTATGTAAAAATACCGGCGATTATCAACCAAATACGCAACAGGAAGACGTTCCCGAACCACAATTGGATGAAAAGGTCAGCAGAACAAGCTGTTTCGAAGCTAACGGTGGAGCGACAGCCTCCGTTAACGGAGACGTAACCAGCTATCAGTTTCTGTACTTTAAAGCAGACGGAACTCCACTGGAAATATCCGACAGGAATTCAATCAGTGATCTGGATACCGGAAGATACTTTGTGATCGCGCGTGACAGAATCACCAAGTGTGATTCCGATCCTGTACCATTTGGTATTGATAACGACATGTATATACCCGACTTCGAAGCGATAACCAATCCTTCAAGTTGTATGGATCCGACAGGTACGATCGAAGTTATTGTCTCAGACAAAACCCGTGAATACCAGGTAAGATGGTCGTCCGATAATGGTTTGTCTGGCGGTGGTGATTACATTAACTATATGCCTGTTGGCACCTACCTCATTGAGGTTGAAGGTTCTGACGGATGTATTGACACTACGAATGCCATCATTTCAGCAGATGTAATAATCTATAATGGTGTCTCCGACAACTTCGATGGTCTTAACGATGTATTCCAGGTTGTCTGTTTGGAAATGTTCATGAACAACAATGTGAAAATTTTCAACAGATCAGGTATGCTGGTTTACGAAATGGATCGTTATGATATGAATGATCCTGAACGAAGTTTCCATGGTATTGCAAACAGAGGATTAAATCTTGGTACCGGAGAATTACCGGTCGGAACATACTTCTATGTTATCGATCTTGGAGACGGATCCAAACCAAGAGTTGGATATCTTGAATTAACGAGATAAATTTGAAAATAATAATGAGAAGATTTAGATATATCACCGGCGTACTCGCTCTGGCTTTAATTACGCTGCAAAGCATTGACACCTTCGGGCAACAACGTCCGGTGTTATCTCAATACATGTTTTCCGGCCTGGTGCTGAATCCGGCCTATGCCGGAAGACATGAATACACATCGGCAACGATGATGTACCGTGACCAGTGGGTGAACCTGCCCGGATCACCAAGAACAATGACTGTTACAGGTCAATCAGGTTTCAAAGATCGGAATATGGGTGTGGGGATGATAATATCCAATGATGACATTGGTGTTCATCAGGACATATCCGTCTATGGCAGCTTTGCTTATTTAATAGAATTCCCGAACAAGGCGAAATTTTCTATGGGAGTTCAGGGAGGATTTGATTCGTACGGATCCAACTGGACCCTGCTGATACTTCCTGAAGACCAGGCCCCGGATCCATTGATGAGTGGTGAAGAAAAGAGCTTCTTCCCGAACTTTGGCGCAGGCTTGTTCTATTATTCGGAAAACTTCTATGTTGGAGCTTCAGCACCCTACCTGTTGAAAACACGCAGTCAACTGGACGCATTCGACGATCCACATGATGTGCGGTATTCAAGGAATTATTATCTGACAGGAGGCATCGTTTTGGATCTTGGTCCTAAATTAAAATATAAGCCATCTGTATTAATACGAATGGAAGATAACCAGCCAGTGGCATTTGACATCAACAGTAATCTTTACTACGATGAAGTAATTGACATCGGTGTATCCTACCGACAACAGGAAAGTTTTATTGTCATTATGGGATTGCAGCTCAATAAATACATGAAATTCAGTTATGCATATGACTTTATTTATTCAGCATTAAATAATCAAAACAAGGGGACCCACGAATTAATGCTTCAGTATCGCATTAATTTCAATGCACCGAAGCATCACAGAATGTGTCCTCAACCACAATATTTCTAATTCAGAAAAATCTTTTCGTGAAAACATAAAGACTCCCGTCAGGATTAAACCTGGCGGGAGCCTTTATGTTTTAAGGAGAAAGGAACAAGGATTTGCAAAGCGCCGAGGGCATGGGGCGTAGAGCATAAGGGCGCAGGGCTAAGCGTGATTAATCCACTTCGACAATAATTATCATACCTTCGTGATTAACCTGACAGCGTCTAAAGACCTGTCAGCGTTGAAACAGGCGACAATCCCTTCTGGCTCACTACTGGCGCGGGGTTAAGTGAAGCGGTCTTGTGCCGAACTTTAGACCTTAACCAACTTTAGCAGTGAAATCATTGTTTCAAGAGATAACAAAAAGGATTGTTTGAGCAATTAAAAGCGTCTCGCTTCAGGTTTAATTGAGAAATTCAGAAGCAATAAACAAATATTTCCGCTGCTTTCAATCCTGTCATTCAAACTTTTCTAACCACTTTCGCAGGTTTTATGCCCCACCGCTGTCAGTAGTTTAGCCTTGCGTAACTACTGATCATATATGGGAAACAGGAACTGTGTTTCGTTTACATTAGGGCAAACACAAAACCAATGGAAAAACGATAAAATTTGTAATTCCTGACTCAAAAGGGATGATGTTGAATTATTAGATTAACAATAAAGAATTCAAAATGGAAGATATTTTGCCGGATCACAGATCCTGGGTATCATTACAATCCGGAGTTACGCTATGCTAAAGTCCAGACAGCGTTTTTTATTATTATCCGAGCCACTGTCAAAATACACTAAAAGGGACAAGCCAGGAAACAATGCGTTCACATTCCCTCATTATGAATGTTCTTATCTCTATGTTTTCAGACTTATGGACAATGATACATCATATTTGCTTCATTCTGACTTCGGAGAAGTCGTATATTTGTAGAATACTATAGAAATAGCCACCCGACCCCGGTAGGGGTTTAATATTTACCATCTGTGCGGAATTTAATAATAGCTTAGTAGATAGTCATATAAATCCTCCTGCTAAATACTCAAACTCCAAACTGGCAAAGGCACATAGTAATAAAATACCATAAACATCTGTAAATCAATAATATAAATATATAACACAAGAAAGCACAAAGTATTTTATTGAAAAAATCCCTGAAATTCAGGCCTATACACATATTCTTCCAATATTAAAACTTAATGAAAAGAAATTATCAATTTGTTTACAGGAAATGGATATGGGGCTCATTTTTTTGAGATAAAAATAGTATCTTAGTTGAAGTATAAGGGATAGATTTTTTGATAAACAGATTAGCTGATTTTATGAAAAATACAATTCATTTTTTTTATCTGCTTTTTCTTCTAATTGGTTGTATGGATTATCAGAACAAAGAATATCATGCAACCGAAATTAAAGCTATCAATGATATTTTGCCGGAATTAATTGATTCTTCCTTTATGTTGCAGTATGATGAGTATAAAGGGACAACCTTGCTTCTTGATTCTCTCTATAGCAATTTAAAAGGATATAATTATGATATCTACGAAGATATTCCGTCTGATATTGAAATTGAAGAGAAGGTGGAAGTCAATAAAGCTTTATTAAATCCTTTATTTACAGATCGATTTCAGTCAATTCCTTGTGATATTGAAGAAATCAATCAGATCCCCGGAATAATGATTAAGGTAATTGATAAACATGAAGCACACAGGATGGATAGTCTGGGGTGTGCTTTTTTTCTTGATTCAGACAGCACCTATTACGGATATTTGAAAATTTCCCGCATAAGTTTCAATAAAAAGAAAACAATCGGTTATCTGGACTATGGGTTTATATGTGGAGGGCTTTGTGCCTGGGGTGGTTTGATCCAAATCAGGAGAGAAGGAGAAAAATGGATTGTTGATGAGGAGATTTATACCTGGATATCCTGAAATAAAAACATTAAACCATTTAAATTGATTTTCATAAGGCATGAGCAATAATTCCATACACGATATTCACAAATTGGGATTAAATGAATATGATATCAAAAAGAAATTCGCTTCCAGGGAAGAATTGATCGATATTGTTGCATCTTCAGGATATCTGTATTATAAATCCTTGTCGCATATCCTTCTATGTGAGATCAGGCAATATCTGGATCTTCCTGTTCAGATGTCGGATCCGTTAAAGCAGTATTTTCCAAAGAAAAACAGAAAAACTCAATGGTCAATTTTACAAATAACCTTACGACGAAACTTCATATGCCGGGATTGCGACTATCTGTGTTGGCTAAAATACTTATATTTATTACATTATTGATCATGATAATTCTATTCTTCTCAATAGGAGAAGAGTTGATTCATTTAAAATTAAGTGGAGTAGATCCTGGATATTTGTTAGCTTTTTTCTCAATGCCTATCGGCCTGATAATTCATTTTGGACTTGTAAGACTTCCGGGTAAAACTGTTGAAGATCTTATTGGCAAAATCATTGAGATTAATGCTCTTGACTTGCTTAGTGAAGAAAGAAAGAATCTGAAAGAATTACTTAGCAATCAATTATCCTCTGCTTATAACTAATCCTCCCTACCCAATATTTCCAACGTATGTACTTTTTTAACTCATTTTGATTCAGTACTAAAGGGTGAAAACGCAAATTAATTCTTTAAATCTGCTATTTTTGTTAAGATAGGGTTCCTTGCGGATGCCCGTAGGTATTTATAAAAAATTCTGACACTCTTATGAAACGGATTTTTTTGTTTTTGGGAATCATGTGCTTGTCGCTGACAATACAATTTTCACTGCAAGCTCAGTCGGAAAAAGCTGTTTTTAATATCCGGATACACGGGCTCGATAGTTCTCTTATCCGGCAGGGAACAGGATTTTTTCTGGACAACAACGAAGGCCTGACCTATGCCGAATTGCTGAAGGGGGCTGCTTATGTTTTGGTTATTACCGCAGATAAAACCGTTCATAAGGTTACAAACGTTAAAGGGTATAACCCGGTGTCGGGTATGGTTCGGCTCGAACTTGATAATATGTTGTCGACAAATGTGCAAAAACTGAGTTCAGACAATACAATGCCCGATCAGGGACAATCGCTAAAGATCATCTATTCAAAAGGGGCCCAGAGAACCGAAACATCCTCTGCAAACGTACGGGTGAAACAGGAAATGGTCGGATTCGGAGAGGTGATCCTTCCGGACCGGGAGATTGATCCTGTCACCATCGGAGCACCGGTGATCAACGTATCAGGCAAGGTGGTTGGCATGGTAGTGCCTTCGACAGACAACTATTCGGCTCTTTTTATTGCCAATATTTCAATGGCAAACAGTATGGAACAGGGAGATCTGGCTTCCTTTTTCTTAGGAGTAAAGGTTAAGAAGTTCCTTCTTCAGGGGATCACTTTATTCTTAAACGGAGACGAAGAACAGGCATTGAGCGCTTTCGGAAAAGCTAAATCAGCATTTCCTGAAGAGATAACTTCATACTATTATTCTGGCCTTATCAATTATAAAACAGATAAATTTTCTGCTGCCCGATCAGATTTCAATAAAATACTTCAGATAGATCCTCAACAAGGTAATGTATGGGAGATGCGGGGTGTTATTAATTACAAAAATGATGACTTCAGAGGTGCTGTGGATGACCTTACAAAAGCCGAAGAAAACGGTATGAACTCCGCAGAGTTGTTTAATTACCGGGGAAAGGCAAATTATAAATTGAATGAATCAGAAGCGGCCGTAGCAGATCTTACCAAAGCGGAGTCGCTCGGGAATAAAGATCCTGAGGCGTATTATTTCAGGGGAAATTCCAAATTTACCTCCGACGACAGGGCAGGAGCGATTTC
>JBNKDZ010000134.1:0-6497 GCA_050288525.1 Cyclobacteriaceae bacterium | reverse complement strand
CTTGGCGTACCATTTTTATGATCGGTGATCCGGATCCATGGACTGATATCATCTGATGGGTCCTGATCGATTACGGTATTATTGACGATTTTTCCGTTACGCATGCCGTAAAATGATATGCCATGATAATGATTGGTAATCACAACATTATTTTCAATCACCCAATTGTCATAAAACCCGTCAAAACATCCGATGCCCTGTGGATATCCTGCAAGGGGGTGAGAGCTGTTTGTGTTTCCGATGATGGTATTTCCACGGATCACATTGTTATACAGTATCCCTGTTCCCGGAGAATTGTCGGAACCTCTGGAATAACTCTGGATGGCATCATCATGATTGTCATCGACTTTAAAACAGTTCGAAATCGTATTATAGGCAAAAAACACATCATTGCTGATAAGGCGACATCCGTCAGCACAATAATTATTTATGGTGTTGTGTACGGCAATGCTATGATCGGAAAAGTATTCGAAGAGGATCCCGTGACGTATATTTTCGATGGTGCAGTTTAAAATTTCAATATTTTCTACGGAGCGAAGGCTTATCCCTGAAGCACTTTTTTCAACCCAGTCGTTAGCACTCCACCCTGAAATGTCTTCCGTGGTCTTTATGGTCAAACCGTTAATTTTCACATTCGACCCTTTTCCCCAGAAATCATTACTTGACAGGACAAAGCAGGAGCCATTATTGCGGTTCAGTGTCTCCGTCTCCCAATACATTCCGGTTCCCTGATAGCTGTCTTTTAAAATAGTGATGTTTTTAAAATAGATGTTCTCGAAAGCACCTGTGATGTTAATCTGAGACAGCACCGGATGGTGCCCGGGTGCTGCTTCAATGATCAGCCAGTCTTTAAACACGAAGGTATTTCGGTGAAGATATCCGTGATATCCGTTGCGCAATACCAGCTTATCACCTCCTTTAACGGGGGCATTTTCATTTACTAGCTTCAATTCTGAATCAGGATTGTAATTCTCGGAGGGCTGATAGCATTCAATCAGGTTGTTTTCTGCAACTTCCTGCAAGGTTCTCCAGGGATTGCCGGAACTGCCATCACCGTCCGGAGAACCATTTACCGGATCAATGTAAAATACCGATCCGTTGAAATCAGGTTCAAGGAATTCATAATCCTGAAAATCAGAGGGGGGATCAATATTCGTTTCGTCTTTTTTGCAGCTTGTGAAAATTGAAATAATGAACAGGATTGACAAAGGTATATGGAGTGGATTATTTTTCATTTTGAAAAAGTTTATGACCATAACAAACAATTAAACGCAAAAGAAATCGATAATATTACGCTTAAACAGGCATTTTAGTATTGTTCGTATAGCAAAAAGATGGGTAAATGGGTATATCTTTCCGTTTTCGGTAAATTGATCATGTACCTTGTTGTGATGGTAACATGTTTTAATGTGTTGTTTTGTCACCAGACTTGAGCCAATAAACAGGTATACAGATCGTTTGTTAGGTTATAACAAACAGGCAAAATAATTATAATTGAAGAAGTAATTTTTTGCAATCGACAAATTTATGTATCTTTCTGCATGTGTATTTTATGAATTATCCTGATAGCGATGAGATTTTTTACCAGAGAATTACTCCTTTTTATTCTGACGGTTATCATTTTTTGTGCTTGTAGTAACCATAAGAATAACATTGCCGAAGGGCAAAAATCGTCCGATGTACTTGATTCACTCGGATTAATTGCGTTTAAAAATGTTGTATTTGACAGTGCTGTGAAAAATGAGCAGTTTCGGAAGATTGTGGAACCGGCATTCGATGATGTGCATCTTATTGTGCAGAATTCCAGGTTTCTGGAAGAAGATCCGGGGTATCTGACTATAAAGAATGATACTACCATTGGTCAGGAGCATCACAGGGTAATTCTCACAGTGAGCATGAACGATCAGAATCTCACAGGCATTTTATATAATGTTACCAAACACAAAGTATACTATTTTACCTCTATGGGAGAGTTCAGGAAATCGCCACCAGTGGTACGATGGCTGGATGCCCAGTTTACAGATCTTTACAAATCATTTAAAAAGAGCCAGTTACTGGAAATGTATTTGAAACTGCCAAATGATTACTTCTATTGTGATTTTATGGATGTTGATTCCCGGTTTGCCCGGTTAAATGCTATAAAAGAATATAATACGGCTTCCATGCGTATTTTTGCTTCTACCATTTTAGGTAATGAATTGTCTGTGGGATTGTTTGTAAAAGAAGATACTACGCCTGTTATTGTCTCCATAGTCGATTGTGGCCCCGGGTGTGTATGCAATGTGTTTGATGTGATCGAGCAGGTGGATGATTCATTGGTGAATAAAAGCGCCGAATTGTTGCCCCTGGAGCAGATCGAAAATATTACTGTAGATAATGAAATGGAATTTTATTCCTGGGGATTTCCGGATCAGGTAAACAGGATTGATCTCAGGTATGATGAACGTACAGATCCCGGCATTTCATTGTTTTGGGATGGATCCCGTTTCGTTTTGAAGGGGCCGGAGAAGATACACCGATTATGATATTGGCATAGCGTAAAGCGTACAGGGTAAAACTCCATCATCAGGCATTTTGGAAATGCACACATCTTAACGAAACAATCCAATCAACAGAAACATTGAAAACAATTTTTTTCAGCTCTGAAAAAGTTTGTTATATGGAGATGTAAAAAAACAGATTCAGTATATTTCATAAAAACGCATAAAACAGTCATAAACAAGTTATTACATTTAAAATAACCATGAATATTATGTGTATTTTATTGAAAAACATATGATATTACAGGCACTTCTTTTATAATCGATATTTGATGGATATTTTTTGGTTTTAAATCCCTATTAAATTAGATTTACCCACCTTATACCAATCTCATATTTTTTTTTACTATAAAAAGCTTAAAGTTATGAAGGCATATGACGAAAAACATATTAAAAATGTAGTACTGGTCGGCGGGGCGAAAAGCGGCAAGACTACTCTTGCCGAGACGATGCTGTTTGAAGCCGGCCTTATTAACAGAAGAGGTACTGTAGAAGACAAGAATACTGTATCCGACTATCATGAAATAGAGCATGAAAGGGAAAATTCAGTGTATGCTACTTCCATGCATACCGAATGGAGGGGATATAAGATAAATATTATTGATACTCCGGGGCTTGATGACTTCATGGGAGAGATTGTATCTTCCCTCAGGGTTGCAGATACCTGTGTGATGATGGTTAATGCTCAGAATGGTGTTGAAGTGAGTACCCAGCTTGTATGGAATTATGTCGATCAGTTTAAAAAACCTGTAATTGTTGCCATAAATCAGCTTGATCATCCAAAATCAAATTTTGATGCAACACTCGATTCCATTAAAAAGAGCTTTGGAAGTCCTGCCATACTGATGCAATACCCGGTTAATCAGGGAGAGGAGTTTAATACCATCATAGACCTCCTGAAAATGACCATGTATAAATTCCCAAAAGATGGAGGGAAACCTGAAAAACTACCCATTCCTGACAGCGAAAAGGACAGAGCCAGCGAACTTCACAACGAGCTCGTTGAAAAAGCAGCCGAAAACGATGAAGAGCTGATGGAAAAATACTTCGAACAGGGCAGCCTCGACGAAGATGAAATGCGAAAAGGACTCAGGATCGGTATGTTGAAGCAGGATGTATTCCCGATCTTCTGTTTGTCTGCAAAACAAAATATGGGAAGTGGCCGAATGATGGGCTTTATTGACAATGTTGCCCCATCTGCAGGTGATATGTATCCGGAAAAAACAACAGAAGGCGAGGAAATTGCATGTGATGCAAGCCAACCGACATCCATATTCGTATTTAAAACCATCGTAGAACCATTCCTTGGAAAAATAACCTTCTTTAAAGTTACTTCAGGGGTGTTGAAAGTAGGTCAGGACCTGGTAAACAACCAGACGAATGCTGTAGAGCGGTTCAACCAGTTGTATATCATGGATGGTAAAAACAAACAAAGTGTGGATGAGCTTACAGCCGGTGATATCGGAGCAACAGTTAAATTAAAAAATACGCATACCAATCAGACCCTTCATGACAAAAGCGTTAGTTTTGAGATCATTCCGATGGATTTTCCTCAGCCACGTATTCGTACTGCCATTAAACCAAAAAATAAAAATGATGAGGAAAAACTCGCTGAAGCACTTCGCGAGATTCACTCAGAAGATCCTACCACAAAATTTGAATATTCAAGAGAGCTTAAGCAAATGATCCTTTCCGGACAAGGAGAGCTGCACTTTACCGTGACCGAATGGAAACTTAAGAACCTGTACAACATTGAGATTGACTATCTTGAACCAAGGATCCCGTATCGTGAGACGATCCAGAAGGCGGCAGATGCATCCTACAGACATAAAAAACAATCAGGAGGCGCCGGACAGTTTGGTGAAGTTTACCTGCGCATTGAACCGTATTATGAAGGTATGCCCGAGCCTACCGATTTTAATGTTCGCGGTAAAGAAGAGATCAAGCTCGAATGGGGTGGAAAACTTATCTTCTATAACTGTATTGTCGGTGGTGTTATTGACGCACGGTTTATTCCTTCTATTCTGAAAGGTATCATGGAAAAAATGGAAGAAGGACCCATCACAGGATCCTATGTGCGTGATATACGCGTGATGGTGTATGATGGTAAGATGCACCCGGTTGATTCAAACGATATTTCGTTTAAAATTGCCGGAGCACAGGCGTTCAAGCAAGCCTTTATGCAAGCTGATCCCAAGATCCTTGAGCCGGTCAACGATCTGGAAGTAATGGTGCCCGAAGAGCTTATGGGAGATGTTATGACAGATCTCCAATCCCGTCGATCGATCATTCAGGGAATGGACTCGAAAAACAATTACCAGATCATTAAAGCCAAAACCCCGCTTGCCGAATTGCATAAATACACCACATCCCTGAGATCCATTACACAGGGAAGAGCCAGCTTTTCAAGTATCTTCGCCGAGTATTCACCGGTACCGATGGATATTCAACAACAATTAATGAAACTGGCCCGGGAAACTGAGGAAGAATAAATTATTCCAATAAATTCATTTAAAACCCGTTGTATTATAACATGCAACGGGTTTTTCTTTATATTTAAATCCTGAAATGCTATGTATATCAGTATTTTAGTATCCCGGCACGATCATTGATGATTTTATATGTTCCGGCACGATTTGAAAATCAAGAAGATAAGCTGGAAAGAAGGGCTGGTTGATGTGTGTTTTCAGACGGATACTATAAAGATTTAACCATCATTTGAAAATAATAAAACCGAATATGATACGCATTATGATGAAATTACTTTACATACCTTTGGCAGCAGTGTTGTTACTTGCCTTTTCAGAGGCCGGTGCACAAAACAAGATCGTTCGAGACATCAAACCTTTTGACAGGGTAAAGGTGATGGATAATGTAAAGGTGGTCTTTCGGGAAGGGCCTACGGAAAATCTGTCATTTACAGCAGTAGGGGTAGGAACTGAAAAGGTAGTTACTGAAAATAACGGACGACAGCTGGTGATACGGATGAAGCCGGGGTTTCATAAAGAAGCAAAAGTAGATGTTGAAGTTTCGTATAAAAAGATCCGGTCCATCGAAGTGTGGAACGGAGCAAAAGTTGAGATGCCGGATACCATCCGGATCGATGATATCGAACTGAGTGTTTCCGGAAACTCAACACTTCAGCTGAACGTTAATACCAATACCCTGAAAGCAACCCTATCCAGTAGCGGACGGGTAGATATCGGTGGAAAAGCTGAGATTCAGGAAGTGGATGTAAACACCAATGCCCAGTATCTGGCATACGAACTGGAGACTGTAAACGGATATGTAAAAGTCTCTACAGGCGCAGAAGGCGTGGTATGGGCAACGAAATACCTGGATGCAGCAGCCAGCTCCAAGGGAGAACTGAAATACCGGGGGAGTCCGGAAGATGTTAAATCCGGGACATCATTAGGGGGAAAAATTATCGGAAATATTGAACAATAAACGATTTTTTTAACGTTATAATAGTGTGAAAACTAAAAAATTCGTTTATTTGGGCATTGAATCTAAGCTGGTAACTGTATGTAACTTTTTATAAAAGGCATACCTTTATCATGAATGCAAATACTCAATTGTTATAATAGGGTTATTACGTGTAAGATTTTGAAATATTGTTAAGGGATGTTGCTAAACATGTCGGATAAGTTGCTTTTTTGCTATCTATATGACATGAGCATTTTAAGTAAAAAGCGATATTCCTTTTAAAAACATTACGGATGAATTATTTTAGTACTCCTGATATTAAGGATACTCCTATTAATAATGACAGTATAAGAATTTTTTTTCAAGAAACTAACTTAAATATTTATGAAGGTATTAAATTCTATCGTACTAAGCTTGGTAACAGTGGCATTTTTACTGAGCGTGACAAGTTGTAAAAAGAAAAATGACGATCCTAAACCGGACCAGAATGAATTGTTAGGCACCTGGGTGGCTACTGATGTTAGTGCTCCT